>JBAVTY010000248.1:0-6467 GCA_049696495.1 Candidatus Nitrosopolaris sp. | reverse complement strand
ATGCAAAGAATGCGCGAGCCTGACAACCCTTATCCAGTCGTTAACGCTGATCCTTCCAGGAGAAATTAGATCTCGTATCTTTTGATCCAATATTTCAGCAGCCGTTCCCGGTAGACTGCCTACGCCGGCATCCTTCAACATTCGTAAATATTCCTCGACTGAGATTTCAGACCGAGAGGCCCCATAAAGAACCTCCTCAGGAGAAAACGCATGAATATGGATATCTGGAAGTTCTTTCTTTATGGCTTTACAGATTTCAACATACATATACCCATCGATTTTTGGAGCCAAGCCGGCCTGGATGCAAATCTCGGTTGCGCCTAATCTCCAAGCTTCCTTTGCTCTTCTCAGGATTTCTTCTGTAGGTAGGAAATAACCTTCCTCCCCCCTAAAATCCCGACTAAACGCACAAAAACCACAGCGTTTGATGCAGACATTTGTAAAATTTATATTTCTGTTTATGACGTATGTAACGTTCTCTCCCACTGTCCTCCTGCGAAGTTCGTCAGCAACTATCACAATCATATTCATCTCAGTTCCATTTGCATCTAACAATTCGGTTGCCTGATCCACAGAAATATCCTTGTTGCTCAATGCTCTATCGAGTGCGTCCGAGATAACGGGATCGATATTCTTCAAGATAGAGTCAATTGTCATAATAAATATTCCTCAGGAACAAGTCCGTAATCGTCGGAAAGCGGCTCTATATAGGGTCTAAGTTTATCGGAAATATACGCAGTATCCGACAAGAATTCAGGGTATACTGGTAACCTAGCCCGTAAGGAGTATCCCTTGGTTTCCGTCAGATCTCTCACGGAAGATATGCTGGGCCATGGAAATTCGGGATTAACATGGTCAATAGTGAGTGGTGAAATTCCACCCCAATCGTTAATACCTGCATCGAGAAATTTTCCGAAAGTGTATGGATTTAGGTTTGGAGGGACCTGAATATTCATTTCTCTCAGAACGATTCTGGCAACTCCTACCGTGGTTAAAAAAAAATCGTATGCGGGTGGCGTGGATCGAGACATTTGTGTTTCGGGTTTAGGAGCGAAGTTTTGTATTATCAATTCTTGAATGTGGCCATATCTTTCGTTGATTTCTTTAATTAAAAACAAAGAATCAATGATGTCTTGCGGTGCTTCACCTATACCGATAAGTAATCCTGTCGTAGTTGGTATCATTAGATCACCAGCGTTCTCTAAAGTCCTTATTCTTACTTTCGGATTTTTACTCGGAGCCATTTCGTGTGGCATCCCCTTTGAAGTAAGTCGTTCGCTAGAAGACTCTAGCATGACTCCCAAGCTAACATTGGTTTCTTTCAATATTGACATCTCCTTTTTTGTCAGACTACCGGCATTGGTGTGTGGAAGTAAACCCGTTTTTTGCAATACCATTTCACTCACTTCCCTTATGTATTCAACTGTAGTGTAATGACCAAGAGAGTGCAACCAAGACCTAGCTTGTGGATATCTCTGCTCAGGTCTTTCTCCGGTAACAAATAGTGCTTCTGTGCACCTGACTCTTTTTCCTGCTTGCGCAATCTCAAGAACCTCAGAAGGTCCCATCATTGAGACCAATTTATCCGTTGGTTCTTTTTTATAAGTACAGTAAGAGCATGAATCACGACAAAGATTTACTAGGTTTATAAATATTTTCCGTGAATAAGTTATTGGACCGCTCTTAGTTTTGTCCCTAATGCTTCTGGCAGTCGAGAGGATAGCATGATGATCTTGGCAGGCAAGCAACTCCATCGCTTGGGTTTTTGAAATCTGTTTACCTTCCAAGCACTTCGCTAAGGTTTCATATACATCAGGATCGGACTCGGAAGCCAACATATTCTGCTGCTTGTTAATTCAATTCATTCCTAATAAAGAATTAGAATTACGCTCCTAGCTTAGAGGATGCTGCTGATGTTCAGTGATTGTATACTGTCTATCGCGCCATATGACCGCGCCAGTCTTTTTTGCATCCAAAATGGACGAAATAAATGAAAGAGAGATGATCCCGGCGGCAATTGGAGATGCCAATGCATAGATCGGGCTTTGATGCAAGCTCAGTTTGGAATGAACAATATTGCTGAGTATTATAAGTAAGATCGTTAGAATGTTCACAAATACCAGGATGTAACTCATGAGATTTCTGTAATCGGGTAAGTATAGAACGAGAGATGAATATGGCAGTATAATAAATGGTTCGAACAACATAAAGAATACCGCGATTATCATAAGTGTCGTCTTGGTCTTATGTTGTGTGTAAAGCGGAATCATTAGCCGACGCAGTCCTTGCCAGAGCGAGTTCAGATCTCTGGCCCAGATTGCGGTTAGGTTCTCTTCTCCTCGAACCATTTTTAGCCTAAACTTCGCATCTTTGACTTTTCCACCAAGGGCTCCGTCCTCCACAAGCTCTTGTTTTACACCTTCATGGGTTCCGACTTTTTCGTAGGCAGTTCTAGATATTACAAAAAAACTACCAAAAAAATAACCAATTTTAGTTTTGGGATCATTGACCCTTAAAGCGGAAAACCTTGTATGAAGAAATGTTGAAAGCATAGGCAGGGTGATTTTCGTCCAAGTTTCTATGCAGAGCAGCCTTGGGACAGCAGTGATCGCATCAAGGTTTTGCTCCAAAAGATTTCCTACTGCAAGGGTCATAAGAGAAGATGAATGCTGTGTATCAGCATCCGTAAAAAGGAGCAAGTCTCCGGTTGCTTTTCTATAACCTTGATAACAAGCCCAGCTCTTACCAACCCATCCATCTGGCTTTGGTCCAGGATCGACAGCGATAATCTTATCATATTTTCTTGAATATCGCAAAATTATGTCTCCCGTATCATCACAAGAAGAGTCATTTATTGCAACAATCTCAAAGTTCGGATAGTCCTGATTTAGCAGGCTGTCTAGGCATCTTGCAATGTATGTCTCTTCGTTCCTTGCGGGTAGAATTACACTTACCTTGGGAAATTTAAGGAGTACTGGTTTATCGGAACATTTTAGTCGCGGAGAACGTTCGTACGATTTTATTAAATAGGTTAACAGATATATCCATACTCCAAAAATCGCGAACATAATTGCAGTCAATAGTATGTTCACGATTAAGATACCGAGCTCCATAATATCAGCACTGGTGATGTTGATCTACAAATATAGATTATGCTGTCGCTGCTGAGATCCTGCGCATAGCTAAATGCGATATTAAACTACACGCGTTGTAATTTAATTTCGAATTCAAAGTTATGATGGCCGAATGCACAGGGGAGCTTTGCGCGCATTTACCTAGCTTTTTCTGAATGGGCTTACATTTCGTTTCTACCTTAGAAGGGTAAAATCGGATTGGTGATATGGTATTTCGAAAGGCGATCTTCAACATACAAAAAATACGTATTCTGGTTTCATATTTTTTACCTGAAGGTATTAATACGTATTCCGTTTACGCCTTAGCTATTATGCAAACAAAAACCTTAGCACTCTCTTTAGCCATAGGCATCGGCGTCATGTTAGCAACTTCAACTTCTGTAGCATCAGTACTTGCTCAAAACGCTACTGGATCAGGTAACTCTAGCGCAGCAGCCAAAAACGCAACTAATAGCACAGCAGGCGCGGCAGGCGCAGCAGCCAAAAACGCAACCAGTAACGCTACGTCCAGCACCTCAAATCCATTAGCGAAGATCGGTAAAGCTCTCTCTAAGTTATTCGGAGGTCACTAGTAAGGTCATAGAATTAACCATATGGCAACAGGGATAAAAAATACCCCTGATGCTACATGGTGATATATGTTATAAATTATCGTCTATATAGATTTGTTTAACTAATGTCTTGCTAGGTTTGGCCGTTTGAGTTTTTGGTTTTGAAATCCCATCTTACCATCCTCACAGAAATCAATTTTAGTGATAGTAGTGGAATATATCTGTGGCCTCAGAAAAAGAAGAGACACAGATAACATACGGCGAATTTTCAAAAGTGCACCTGAAAATCGGCAAAGTAATCCATGCAGAATGTATTCCGGGCATGAACAAAGTCTTTAAAGTCATTGTAGATATTGGCTACGAACGTAGAGATCTAGCTGTGGGCGCCGCACCTTATTTTTCCCCAGATCAATTCGTTGGGAGAATGGTAGTAGTATGCACAAACTTGGTACCTCGTAGAATTGGAAGCCTTACTTCAAATGGGATGTTACTTGCTGCTGAAGGAGCAGATGGGCGTCCCGCATTTCTCACAATAGTCGACTATGCTCCTGTTGGCTCTGTTGTTCGTTAGATTGCATTTAGATTTGTTCATTCGTATTAAATCATCAAGCGATACGTGAGCGAAAAATAGGTGGTTCGTTTATCTGAAGGAGACTTTTCAAATCGGGGAAATGTTGTCTCAATTTCAGAAAATAACAGTATTGGTTAATTGTTCTTATCTCTGACCAAGCCGTAATCGGTTTTCAATGGGTTATACAACTCTAGTATTCTTATCCGAGTTGATGGTTTGCCGTCCATGAATGTTCTCTTCTATTCTACCGGTTAGGATTACTATTTCGGAGATAGCAGCTTTTATAGCGCTAAAGTTTATTGACTCGGGATTATGTCTCTCAGTAAAGGGATAGTGATCGTTTACACAGGGAAAGGTAAGGGTAAGACGACGGCTGCTTTAGGGATCGTCTTACGCTCGATAGGCCATGGGCAAAGAGTCATGATGATTCAATTCATCAAGGGAGAATGGTATTATGGTGAGCTTACAAGCTCGAGAAGATTGGAGCCAGAATTCGAAATGATAGCTGCCGGTAAGGGATTTGTTGGAATTTTGGATGATGATCACACTCTAGATGAACACCAAGACGCGGCGTTAAGAGCGGCCACCTTGGCTATGGAGAAACTTTCAACTGGACTTTACGATGTAATGATATTGGATGAAATCAATTATGCGCTAAAACTAAATTTAATACCACTTCAAAAGGTGCTAGAAATTGTTAGGAATAAACCCCTTAAAACGACGCTAGTTCTGACCGGTAACTATGCACCTAAAGAAGTCATAGCAGTGGCAGACCTAGTTACAGAGATGAGAGAGATTAAGCATCCTTATTTACTAGGAACTAGGGCAATAAAAGGAATTGATTATTGATTTGATAGGTCAATCTCAGAACGCAGTTATAATATGGTAACCTTAAAGTATACCATTTAGACCGTTTACCTTCATAAATGGTGACTGCCGAGATCCGACGGCTTCCAGAAGAAGGTGACGTTGTGCTTGCTACTATTAGGCAACTAACAGGGCATGGGGCATATGTCGTTTTGGACGAATACAACGGTATGACAGGTTTTCTGCATATTTCTGAAATTGCTACAGGATGGATACGTAATATCGAGCGTTATGTTAAACCTAGGCAGAAAGCAGTCCTCAAGGTTATTAGGGTCAACAAGACCAGAGCGGAGGTCGATTTGTCTCTCAAGCAAGTATCCGGAGAAGAGAGAAAATCTAAACTCATTGAAGTAAAGAAGAACGAGAAGGCCTCCGCATTCATGGCTATTATCAAGGAAAAAACAAAGATTAATGATGCCCAAGTAAAGGAAATAGAGGATAAAATTTTTCAAAAATACGACTACGTATACGACTTTTTTGAAGAAGTCGCAAAGAAAGGAATCGACGCAATTCCAAATATTGATTTATCGCATGATATCTTGAAAGCTATCGAAGAGGAAGGCAATAAAATACAGATACCGCACGTTGAAATACGCGGGATAGCGGAGATCTCTCTGAGAAAATCTAATGGAATCGAAGTTATCAAATCTACACTTATACCCGTAGAGACTAGCAGGAGCACTGTTGCTACTACTGTGAGCGTGACTTATATCGGAGCGCCTCGATATAGAATTGTAGTAGATGCGGAGAATTTTAAAATTGCTGAAAAAGCAATGAATAACATTCTAGAAAAAATTCGTTCAAATATAGATAAACACCATGGGACATTTAATTTTATCCGCGAAGAATCAAAGAAGACCCATCTTCAAAGGTAGGTAAGGGAGACAGGTGAAGCATCTTATCCGTAAATGTCCAAAATGTAATTCATATACCCTTAAATTCAGTTGCGAGAAATGCAAGGTCTCAACAATGGATGCTCATCCGGCCAGATATTCGCCAGACGATAAGTATGCTCTATATCGTATCGCGGATCGGTATATCCATGCAGGAGAAGAGCCTGTAAAAGTCGATCAAGAGAACAATCGAAAATAGTATCCACTAAAATCATCCTACCAGATATTCGTCAGATAATATGCGCTAAATTTAGTGTTTAGGGGCTGTCGTATTCTCTGTCGCATTTATAATATTGTGTGCAGCAAATTTGGTTGCATTAGTATTTTGTACTAAATTCACGACGGAATTAACTGTCTTATTCATTCCAGCTGTCTTATTCATTCCAGCTGTCTTATTCATTCCAGCTGTCTTATTCATTCCAGCTGTCTTATTCATTCCAACTCTCTTATT
>JBAVTY010000247.1:0-3044 GCA_049696495.1 Candidatus Nitrosopolaris sp. | reverse complement strand
GTACAATGTAAATGAATAAATGGGTTTACCAGTCTTCGATTGCAAGTCACCTCTTGTTAACATTCTCAATACAGATTCAATCGTCGATAAATCTGATTCATCTTCGGTCAATAAATGGTCGGATCCCTTTCGATATGCAGCTGTAATCGTTTTTCCCATTTTGTTGGCAATACCTACGAATCTAATCGAACGGTCAATTTTTAGTATCTGATCGTACAGATTTTTTATCCGCCATTGGCTCCAGATTTTTTATCCACGATATATAGATCTTGCGATATATGCACGATATCTATCTACCATGGGTTACAAAAGTAGAAGAGGCAATACCGCTTGTTTCTAAATTAAAAGACGATCATAATCCACCATCCTATATGTGAAAGCTGAACATCTGGAGTTATCGAAGGTTAAGAAGGCAGAACTGTTTGATTTTATGAAGGGAACTATACTCGCAAAGACCCAACCGTTACCGCTGTCATTATTACTAGATAGCAATGTCCTTCTTTCCTCTTTCGCAGAAGATTTTGCGGCGCTCTGTCATAGCCCATTGTGGCACTTCTACAAAGTCAAGGAATGCGCGTTCCTATGCATTTTTCTCTAGTCTTGGGGGATCTCATCGCAAAGATGAACGCTCTGACATTTGCAGTCTGACATTTGCAAGGTATCATTAAATGCTCAGTTCAACATCGGCAGCTACATCTAACGCAACCTCAACCTGCTAAATCCAACAATTACTTAAGGCCCAAAACAACAACAGAACAACGGAAAAGATAGACTTATGCGAATTTATACAATAAATCTACATGGTATCATCATCCTCGCCACCGAATATCAATATTAATATGAAGCTCTTGACTGTCATAAGTATTCTAGCAGCAGCGAGTGTATTATCTTTTGTATACTTAGCAGCGAATAATTATGGTGCATATGCTCATGCTCAACAATCTACTGATACTTCTTCTTCTCCTCCAATCCAAAATACTGGTAACCTTACCAACAATAATATTTTATCTACGTCAGGAACAGGAATAACTAAAGTAAAGCCTGATAATGTTTTAATCGCCTTAGGAGTAGAGACAACTAACAAAACTGCAAAAGCAGCACTGAGTACAAATTCAGCTACAGTGAATAGGGTACTCGATGTATTGTTGGCAGCAGGTGTTAAGAGAAATGAAACAAGTACAACTGCATTTAGTATATCTCCAAACTATAACTATTCAAAGTCTGGAAGCACAAAGATAACGGGATTCACCGTAGATAATTCTATACAAATTGAAAGCTCAAATATTAACAATACAGGTAAATGGATCGGTACTGCAATATCTTCTGGAGGAGCCACAACAGTAAACAGTATCGATTTTACATTATCAGATAAGAAGTTAGAAGAAATCAAAAACGGCCTAATAAAACAAGCAATCGACAGTGCAAGAAGCAAAGCTGATATTGCAGCATCTACTTTAGGATTAAAAATACTCGGAGTAAAATCAATAAGTCTTAGTGAACTAGAGGGTCCCTCTCAGCCTGAACCGATCTTACAAAACTCAGTAGCATCAGCACCAGCTAGTGCTAATGCTACTCCAATTATTTCGGGAGAACAACAGGTATCTATAACTGTAACTATTGATTGGTTAATAAAATAAAAGGTAATAAAATAAGGCGGCAAGGGGGAAAATAGAGGGGAAAAAGAGAGAGAAGCAGTAATAGACTAACAACATCTAATTCTCTTTCATGAGTTCCTAAGACCGATTTCTGAATACTTACGTACTTCCACTGGTTTGGCTACAAGTGATGCCGCCTGTGCTAGGGCTGACATCGTATATTGTTGTTTAAGATGCGCTACAAGCGATTCATTATCAACCCATCTTTCATCAAGCATTAATTCATTGGGATTATCGATTGAACGATGGAGTACATATGCCCCATGATTTTCATGTATTGAGGTAAGTATATACAGTTTATTCACTTTAAGGACTCCCTTCGAATGAGGTTTAGGTTTAGCAGCCCTTGGTCTTTCTACTAGTTCCAGTTGTAACCATTTAAGAAATTCTAAAAGTTGTTGTAAAAATTCTCATCTGCATTAGCTTTTCTACAATTAGTCTTAAGTATGCGTTAACGTGTAGCTGCAATATGGGAAGAAATCTCATTTTTAACTTTGAAATGAGGAAGCTTTCAGAATTTTATAGGGTATTGAAAAGCTGCATTATAATATAAGAGATTACTAAATGCTGGATATACACAAATAAAAATATAGATTTTTCTTCCATTTTTAATGTACAGGTGTTCTAGTGCCACCAGTAACAGAGCCTGCATGGGCAGTACTAGAGGCACCATGAGAAGTACTAGAGGCACCATGAGAAGTACTAGAGATAGCATGGGCAGTACTAGAGGCGCCGCAGCCTAAGCCGCTCCCGCACGAATTGGCCGCAAGTACACGTTGGTTTTTCAGTATGGGATTTGAGGCTAACAATAACGCTGCTGCAATCGCCACAAAGGCAAAGACAGACATTTTTCTTACAGTTGTGTTCATGTTACCTACAATGCAGAGATATTCTTTATACGAAGTTGGTTTAACTTGGTTATAACTAGGTTTTTAGCTTTTTTTTCTTTTATTTTTGATGAATAAATGTAATATCGGATGACGCAATTATGTTAAAGAGAATATTGATTACGTTTTGGTTTATAGAGGCAAAATGGAGTATGTATTATGTGATGTGCGTGCAGCGATGAACATGACGACACAAGGGATACGAGACGTTTATGAGTATAAGATGTTAAAGCACATCTTTATTGACCCTTCATTTCATTGACTTGCATAGGTATAAAAAGCAATAGGCGGAAAAAAAAGAAGAATGCAATTTAAAATTTGACAGGTTGACCATATTTGGAAAAGGACTCAATTATAATGCCATTAAATAGTATTTCGCCAGAGGAAACCCAGTCATTTGCACGAGCCTAAATGAGGTGATATGATAATCCGTCCGCTCTGTTTGACGTTGCATATATTGTCAAAGACTACAAACGTATTGCCGTGTAAGGTACGCGATAGA
>JBAVTY010000246.1:0-6182 GCA_049696495.1 Candidatus Nitrosopolaris sp. | reverse complement strand
TTGTTGTTCCGGTAAAATCTGATTTCCTTCTGTACTAACCTCTATTAATTGCTGTTTAGGTTGTTGTTTTGAAAGCGAACTCAGTTCGCTTTTGATATATTGCCTCTTATATTCCGGAGGTAAGCATGGCAAATAAAGATGAAAATCCCGAAGATTTTCTAGAGATAATCAACGCAATTATACCATCTCTAAATGGCCATGATTCAGAACATTATGGTCCAAAAGTTATGATAAAACCTAGATATTTGATACTACTGTATGTTGCGGGGCGAATTTTTAAAAGAATATTTGGAGTGCAATTTGACAACAATATTTATTTTTCTACACGTAGTTTGGAAAGAATCGCAAAACACAGTCGCTTCAGGCTAGAAGGGATTAAATTTGAAAGATCACGTGCCATGAAGGATCATTATTCGAATTATGTAGGAGATGGTATGATAATTCATATACGGAAAGAAGTTCCTACAAAAAATGATCCAAGCAAGACCATACTAACCGATCTCATTGCGCTTACGAAGAAAGGAGAAGAATACTGTAAAGAAATGGTGATGGATTTATTTGCGACCCTCCCTGAACACAAGAGGCCGACGCAAAAATTAACAAAGAACATTGTCCCCAGTAGCAATTCTTACGAAAACTTTGAAAATGAGTGCCAAAGTTATGGACTAAATTGGCTTCGCGCAGACTATTTTGAATTTCATAAGAGTACCGAAACAGACTTTGATAATTGGAAGAAGGGATTCCCAGTCGATTTACCATTCATAAAGGCAAAGAGGGAGCAAGTGTCATAGCAAATGTCATTTTAGCACCATGTTCTAAGCTATAACTACTTCGAAATCTCGGGATGTAATAAACAATAACGACATTAATCTGGACACTTCACTTAAGACGAGAAGAACTAATTGCTGACATCAAAAGCGAGCTTGAAAATCAGGGTAAATTATTGATAGTTGGACAGTCCGGAATTTCTAAAAGCACTATTCTTATGGAACTTATGTGTGATTACTTCGATGACGGATATGATGTTCTCTACAATTATGGAATGACGGATATAAGAAACGTAGATGGGTTAATAAATTTCGTAGAAGACATACTTAGGAATGATAAGAAGATTCTAGTTGCGATCGATAATGCCCATAAGGAAAAAACATATTCAATATTTTATTTTGTTGATAGATTGTCGAACTCTCTCTTGGCAAAGAAGTTGAAGATCGTTATGACAGCTAGGAAACCAGGATTTGATTGGCTGTTAAATGGGCTTGAACAAGTAGAAGAAGAAATCAGAAAGCCAATTAAAAAACTTTATACAGATCCGAACTTCATTTATCAGCTGCCATATTTTACTAAGGAAGAAACAAAGGAGTTCGTTAAACGATACTCAGAGACCGCTGATGAAAATCTAAAAGACAAAATAACAGAGGAGATCTACCACGGAACAAAAGGAGACCCTGTAATGGTCATGTTCTATGTCTTTGGAGGAGGACTTGAACAAAATGTGGCGGAGATGTCTTATCGCTATCTTCGGACTCAACTTGAAAGAAAAACTATGCTAATAAGTTCAATATTAGACGTTTCCGATACTGAAATAACAGACAACCTTCTTGAAAAATGTGGAGTTCTGGAGACCGCACACGATCTTGACGGCTCGATATTGCGTCGAAATCCCGATGGTTCATGGAATACTAAACATCCGCGATGGGATCTAAAGATGTTGTCATTGGTATAAAAACAAATATGGAACACAATCAGAACAAAGAAAACAAGATCTTAAGGATTCATTAATTACTCTATATCAAATGAGAGAAGAGAAGATCACCTATTCAGCCATACAAACGCTTTATTATATTGCAGCTGAAGATTTTGTTCCGATAGATGTGGTTGAGTCAGTATTTCAACAATCAAAATCTCAAATCACTAAAGATACATCCTCTATAGCATTTCTAGTTGTATCTAACGCATCTAATATTGCAGATGCTTATTATTCACTGAAAAAATATCGGGATCCTATTGATAGGTTAGATAGACTAGCTATTGATAGTTGGTTAGACAAAGGGATACAAGCTTACGCTTTGGGAAACTATGAAGGAGCTATAGCGTGTTGTGATACGGCGCTAGGGATCTATCCTGGTTCCGCTAAAGCATCGTATCTCAAGGGTCTAGCTCTGGATAAACGAGGTGTAGGCGCCTAGCATATTAAATGGCGATTCGATTAGAATATCGATTATTCGATATATGTCTGGGGAGTTGATGAAAAGTGCAGTCTCTACACATCTTATATTACACGTGCTTGTTACGTAGTGACGTTGAACGTCATCTTAGCTACTCATCGCCAACCTACTGCCGTACACCTGGCATTTGCGCAGATATCTCTGAATGTTATTTTGTTTGTTACATAAGCAAGAAGATGATGGCATTAATAATACTTCTTTAAGGCACAGGCTAGTGATTTCGCAGAAAGATAAACATTTGGCAGTTATTCTGACTAGTACGATCAGCGTAGTCTTGCGGTGTCTATCTTTGCAAGTATCTGTTGGAATTTATTTTCCATTTCTTCGCGCATAGTTTTCATATCTTTTTCATATTTTTCCTGTATCATTTGGGTCTCTTTTTCCTTGTCAGTTCTAATCTTCTCCAATTGTTTCTTTATAGCTTCTTGTTCAAGGATTTTGTTAGCAAGATGCGACTCTAATTGTCCTACCTTAGGTACATCTTTTAATTTCTCCTCATACTCAACTATTTTCTTTTTCAATCTATATTCGTCATTTATAGTTAGAGCGTATATCGCCTTCATATATTCTAACAATATCTTTTGTTGTGATTTCTCGTTTTCTTTATCATAATATACATTATCTAGTTTGACACTATGTCCCATTAACAACTCTTTGAATGTGTAGGCAACATCTGAATTCATTAATGCGGTGTTGAAAAACTTTCTTAGGCTGTGGTCTGGTTGTAAATCTTCGAATGGCAGCCCAGCTTTTCTTACTAGAAAACGCATTTGTTTATTTATTGATTTATTCGATGATGGTATTGGTTTATTTCTTTTCTTTGAAAACGTAGCGAATTTGTCACGTATGAGCCAAGATTCAGCTGTTATCTTTTCGCCTTGGGATTTACGATATTTTAGATATTCATTAAGACTGGTCAAAAATTCAGGGGTAACAAGAGTAGCATAAACAGAGTCTTTACTTTCTGGGTATACCGATCTCGCGATCTAATCTTTTGATTGACTTAACTTTTAAGGTCTGAATTGCTCCAACCCGTATACCACTTGAAGCCATCAATCAAATAATACAGCGGTCTCTAGGATCTGCTACTAATAACAATTTCTTAATCTCCTCTTTTGTATAAGATCTATAAGAGTTCGTTACATCATCAGGATAGAATTTGGCAATTTTCTTCCAAGGCAATGCTATCTCGTTGAACTCTAGGAAGGATTTAACCCCATTAAGATAGAGCTTAATACTGTTAACAGATAATTCTCCCCTCCTGGGTTTACCCGCCGACTGTTTAGCTATCTTCTTAAGATGTATAATGTAGTTTAATATCATAGTTTTGACTTGCGCAGCAGAGTCATTCAATTGGATTAATTGATTTGGGTCTGTGTTATGGAATTTGCAGAACAAGGAAAGATGAACAGTATATGCATTCAATGTGCTTTTTGTTTTAAGGCTCTCCAGCCAGAATGTACAAGCATTGTATTCTCTTAGCTGCAGAAGGTTCGACATGAATAGTAAATAGAGACGCGTTATTAATAAATATACTAAATAGTATAGTTATTACTAACTAATTCTACTTTTTTCAGAATATCATTGGATGAAGTAAACATCCTTAAGAGTCTGATTGAAGTTAAGATGGCTTAACTATGAAAGATAGCGTTATTGTAGAAAGTGCTATCAGATCAGAAGGTACAGGAAGAATTTGAGGCTTGTTTAAATGCAAAAAGAACTCTCGTTAGCATAACAGGAATGCAATTATGACGAGAGATGCCACGGATTTCAAGCAAGAGTGACTTTTTGCAACTCTATGTAGAATTACAATTTACCAAATCTAGATAAGAATTGCGCGTACTCTATGACTTGTCCAAATACCGGGCTATTTGGAAGCCTCGCCGTGTGAAATACAAAAGCAGCGTGTCGCGGCTATCTTAGCAAGGCCTCCGCATAGTCGGATGTCAACATTGGCAGTACTTATCGATTAACTGTAGTTCATCTGTATTTATTTAGTTGTTCTTCTTTGTCTAGATCTTAATTCACTTATTATCTTCTGTAAGAATCTTAAGATGTATTATTGTGAGTAAATAAAAACAGGAACAACATTATTACAATATTATACATCATTTATTATGGTATAGACACTGTTAATTTAGAGCTCGCTAACTAACTCAAAAATCGTTTAGACAGGAAGCCATTTTGCTCGTGCTAATGCTACCAGTGGGAACTCCCGAATATACCAAGTTTAAGGCACTGGCAACGGCACGCTTAATGTATGTATTACCTGCAAGTCGAAACTGCAAGTGCTCCATGGACACGAGCCATAGCTAGAGAAGGCATCTAAATGAATTCCAAAGAGGTAAATTATACCAAATAGCATTTGTTTTCTAATTAGATCTTGATTAAATGGTCTTATATTTTGTACAAGAAAGGCTATTTCCAAGAGGTTTTTGGAGATGAAAAGATATCACCTTGCAAGTATTAGTTAGAAAATTTATGCTAATTGGGATAGGATGTATTTTGGAATGAGTTTAATGTAGCGACAACAAGAAAGCCGATTCAAGATGATACTGTAGAACTGCTACTGACAAGCTACTCGTATCTTTTCAATGGTCGGTCCAATTAACAAAGCAATTCCGCAACAAGCCAGCATCCAAGCGTCTTCTGTCGCAGATTTGTCATATGTTGGCATTCTCTCCTCGAAGAACACATGCTGCACTCTACAACCTCATTTCAGAGGTCTTGATCATAATCTCAACAATAACGTGAGGTCAGGATTGAACCAATGATCTTCGGCTGCATAAATCCCCAGAACAGGTCCGACAATCTTGGCTAGCACATCAATGAGTTTTGGATTTGTCTATAAGAACCGAACTGCCGCACTGAACGCAAACATGGTCGAAATCTCTTAAGCTAGTCTTCCTGCTAAGCAAAAACCAGCCACACCTATCCTCCACTCCGTCCAATTCTGAAGATAATCTGGGCCTAGAAAGGTATGCGACCATATGCGACCTGTCGGAACATTCGAATGTGATGGACTTATCGAATTTTTATACCTAAACGATATGTTTTTACTTTTTGGTGATTTTGTCAGTTTGCGTGATGGGAGTCATATATTCTAGAAAGTACCACTCGCTTGGACAAGCCATATAATCTGATTCATCTCTTCTTAATATCTTTAAGATAAAGCCTCATTGATTCTACGATAAGAGCAGTTACGGTCGTTTTCATATCTATAGCTAAATGTTTGAAGTCATCAAGCAGATCTGTAGGAACCTTCATAGTGGTTTTAGTTTCATCATCTTCTATCATTTCATCCTTTTCCATATACAAGGTTTGTATGTATGCACACTTATATTTATTTATGCCTTGGCATATGGAGTTCTCGCCATGAAGATATGTGACTTATATATACAGGTACATTTATTTACACTTAAGCATACAACCGTTCCACCATATAGCAGTATACATTTATATATGCTATACAAATGGTTATAGGTATGAAGTATAGAGATAAAAACGAGATCATCGCACATATTCTTGAAAGTGCCAACGGCAATAGGATTAGATTAACGAAAATAATGTATGATGTATATCTTTCTCATGCCATGACTAGGGAATATCTGGTACTTCTTATAAAAAAAGGTCTGATAGAATATCTGGATGGAGAAAGAACATTCAAGACCACAGAGAAAGGCATGAATTTCCTGCGTATTCATAATAGTCTGCAAGAGTTAAGGCCGCTTACTACAAAATCGCAAAGTAGGGAAGAGAGGATTTCATTTCTTTAAACGCTAGACTTCGGTAAAATAATTTTGCTCATAACGGGTTTAGCTTAGAAGTGTAAATAAGGTGTGTAACGAACGAATGCAGAATCTATACGATACCAAGCTTAGAAGGATCCAAAAGACATAGACATATCAGCAAAACACGCTATAACAGCCATAGAGAGACGATTACATAGAAGGA
>JBAVTY010000245.1:0-3755 GCA_049696495.1 Candidatus Nitrosopolaris sp. | reverse complement strand
TTATCTTTTTTACTTTTTTACGGTAGAATGTACGAGAAAACGTTATATTTGTTACGAAGCCTATAAGTTATTGTAGTATTGACAACTTACTGTACCAGATGTGGCAAAAAAATAACAAAGTGGTTCGAGACTTGGTATGCTCAAGGTAATTGTAGCTGTCTATCCATAGAAAACAAAACCATAGGGACACGAGATGAAGTATACTAATTATGTGCTGCTTCAGAACAGAAAGTTGTTGCAGCATATGATGTAAATGTCAAGGTCAGGTGTGCTTGAACATCTTGCCATCAAGGATATCAAGATGGTTCCAATGCTATTGAACAGTCTTTTAAACAAACGTCAGAATACAAGCAAGGGTATGGATCATTATATCAGAGAGATGTCTGCAATGAATACATCTATAATTACACTCAATTGATTAGATGTATCCAAGGGAATAGGGACAGTTATAATACTATGACCAATCAATCTTTTGCACATAAATTAGCATACGATTTTGGTTATGCAGTTGGCAAGGTCGATGCATTAGATACTAACATAGGTGCTAAAAAAGATCCTAGTATTTGTGGAGAACCTACTTATTTTGTGCGCCAGCAAAAAGCAATATGCGAGATCGGATATGTACAGGCCTATAATCATTTCTGTCTTATACTGCCATATAGTACTAGTGAGGAATGTCAGTCTGGTGGGAATGGGAAGATTGTGGCAGAAGCAAATGAAGATATCAAGAAGGAATTAGCGCAGATGAAACCTTAGGTTAAAAGATTCGGGTTGAAAAGACAAAAATGATAATATCAGACATCCTTCGTAGGTTGATATTCTAGCAGCGGTGAAAAATAAGGGATCGACACTGTCCATACGCATTACAAAAGAATTCTTCGAGTATCATATTCAATGTTTTCTGATATACCCCATTACCTTAGTGCGTCCTCAAGAATACGAACAAAAGTCCAATTCCAAGTCCTCCACCAAACAATACAACATTCGGATCCAATTCCTTTAAGGTGGCGCTACCCTTCGGAATTCAAAATTAATCACTTGAAAAAAGGCATAAACAAAGACATCGCCAATGACCCTCCCTCCCCCGGAGATAGTCCAGGCTTTATTTATGTGAATGTTTCATGTCTTGATAATGCATGAGTACCTGACGTCCTACGGTACCAACTCGCGATATGGAGAGTGCATAGACTGCAACAAGAGGACGCCCCATATTTGTCTTAGATGTAATTATTGTTACTCATGTCATTTCAAGATAGAAAGGATGGAAAAAGAACACTGGCTGAAACCAGTAATACTTCCTATTAATAAACGACAACGAACTAGAAGAAATGGGTAGAACAATTCCATCCTTTCGTATAGCAAGTGTTATGGAAGAGAAGGAATGGAGACAATTTAGGAATGCCTTGGATAAATCCGACAGAAAGAAATTTGATCAAATGTTTTCGATTGGCCACTTATACAATTCAGCGTCCTCTTACGCTGCCAAGCCAATAAGGATACAACCAATTTTCATGTCCATTTTATTCCATCACTATAAGCAGCTTCTAAAATTATCTCAAGAAATCAACAAGATGTAAGATATCAAAATATTTATGCTGAAGTACAGCAGGACTGGTGAATAGCCTTAGAATAATTATGAAGGCAGCTGCGATGGTAATGGCAAACAGCGCCGTCAAATATAATGCCATTCCGTCAGAAGAAACCCCGTCATTTGAACAAGAGCCAAAATGAGCACGATTTAGGGTTTATGACAATCTAATGAACATTTGACGGCTCCGTTTGACGGAATATTATATGTAATGTAACGCATTTGACGGCTTATTTGACGGCTTTACCGCAATTTATTTAGCTTTGATCATCGCTCAATTAAACATGCCCACAGCAATAGACCCAGTAATTAAAAAACAAGTGATAGCCAATTATCTGCATGGCGTTAGCAGAGACAAAATTGCAGCCGATAATGGCGTCGGCACAGGTACGGTAAGTAATATCATAGGCGAATGGAAGAAAGAAGTGCAAGGTTCAGATTACGAATCTGTCAGAGGATTTAGCGATTCACTGTAAAAAGAAAGGGATTAATCTTGGAGATTTCATGTCTGCTTTACGGATTAGAAATTATATCGAGCAGATGGGCACAGATGAAGAACGGGTGGAACAATTCATTACCATATGCGCAAACTCACAAGACCCACAAAAACTTGTTGATGTCATAGACAAGATAGGGCATATCGACATACCCCTTGAAGAGTTAGAAGAGCATATTAAACTAAAACAGGCCGAGAAAGAGACACTTCAACATAAGATAGAAGAGGCACGGGCAATAATAGACGGCGTGAGTGTTGATAAACAAATCATAGAAGACTATAAGGAACTAAAAAATGAGATGGACAAGTACCATCTTGAAGATCCCAAGAAATTTCTGAATGTACTACGGGCCTTGAAGAAGTACAAGTATGATGATAAGAGGATAGTAGCAGAGTTTTCTAACAGACGATCCATGAAAAAAGAGAGACTCGGAATCGAATTTGATAGGCGCAGACTCGAAGACATGATAACAAAAGTAAAAAATGTGTTACCGTTAGCCGAACAGCTAGTAGGATTTAAGATTGGGATAGGCGAGGTTCTTGCATTCCATTCCGCGGTACATGAAAAAGCAGATATGGAAAAAATCCCACTTGACGCAGCAGCTTATAGAATTGCCGAGGATATAGGATACTACAGACAATTAGGAGGGCTTAAACAAGAGCAGAACAAAGCCATCCAACACATCTGCATGCTTAACGCCTTTTCGGCAAATAAACAAGAAGCAATCATGGCTTTATTTAGATTGAAAAGTATGGGAATAGATGAAGACCAGATACTGGGCGTTGACCGTTTTTTACAGCAGATGAACAACGGAAGACAACATGCTCTGCACTCAACTCCTTGACGTTCACGTGACGTGTTTTATACCCACATTTTACTTCCAATCTTATTCAGTAGTACTCTGATTATGATTTCGTACCTGGGCTGTCTGCTTATCTAAATGTTGTACGCCCATACATAGGTGACATTATAGCTTACCGACATGGGTTACACTTCTGTCAGGAAGTGTATCCATATAGAAATCAGAACAAAGTTTAATCTAATGCGTGAAAAGGAATGGACTGGTGACACCGTATCTAATATTAAGAGGTACGGTGTTTCCAGAAAGACATACTACAAGTGGAAGAGGAGATACAAGCAGAAAGGAATTGAAGGACTATCAGATATCTCTAGAAGACCTCATAATATCAAGTATAAGAAGGTAATACCAGAAGTAGAGGAGACAATAATTGATCTACGGCTAACCAAACGATCTGGATGTAATAGGATAAAGTTTAGGCTGAGACGAATAATTGGATTATCACTAAGCACCAGAACCATATACAAGATACTAAAGAGACATGGAGTTAACATCCTAAAGTGTAATGCTAAAATAAGAACCTACAAACGGTTCGCCATGCAACATCCCAATGAGATGGTCCAAATGGACATCTTAGGTCCTTTCTATCTAAGCAATTCCAACGAAAGGAATTACTTCATAAGCTGTTTAGATGATTGTTCAAGAAAAGTAGCTAGCGAATGTTCTGAAAGGAAGAGAACTATAGATGTTTTAAATGTATTAGAAGAATGGATAGTAATCAATGGTAAACCAAAGAAGGTGATGCGAGATAACGGTAAGCAGTTTACATCCAAAATCTTTAAACGCTTTCTTGAGCATAACAATATAAAAG
>JBAVTY010000244.1:0-6226 GCA_049696495.1 Candidatus Nitrosopolaris sp. | reverse complement strand
ATACGAAAAGGAATGAAATTTTCTGTATCAGGTATGCTATCAAGTATGGCTAATGGTTTACCTTATGCTATAGCAGCGCAAATAGCTTTTCCTGAAAGACAATCCATAGCATTTGTTGGGGATGGTGATTTAACTATGCTGATGGGTGATTTTGCTACGGTCGTACAGTATAACCTCCCTATCAAGGTAATTGTTATCAAGAATGGTACGTTAGGAATGATTAGATGGGAACAGATGGGATTTTTGGGAAACCCCGAATTTGGAGTAGAATTTTTCTGCGATAGATTGGGTAAAGTTCGCTGAATCTTGTGGTGGTAAAGGATATGCTATTAAAGAACCAAATGAAGTAAAATCTATAATGAATCAAGCCATGAAAGAGAGAAAACCGACTATAATTGAAGCGTATGTAGATCCATTTGAACCACCCATGCCGCCAAAAGTAGAAATTGGTTTTCTTAAAGAAGTGGTTGCATCATTCGCAAGAGGGCAACCATACACCAGAAGGATAGGCTTAACTTTGTTTAGAGACCAAGTACATAATGTTTTAAAAAATATACATGGCCATTCTGGTAATAGCGGGGAAAAGGGCTGATGTTAGAGATACAAATGTAAATCAAAGAGATATTGTGATGTCTTCTAGTAAAATTGAAAACGTTTTGGTACTTCAAGGTGGAGGCTCACTAGGGGCATTTGGATGCGGGGTATTCAAAGCTCTTGCAAATAAGAATATAAAATTAGATATCGTAGCTGGAACCTCAATTGGCGGCATAAACTCTGCTGTAATAGCCGGCAGCATAGATAAAGACCATCCAGAACGTACGCTAGAAGAGTTTTGGCTAGAGCTTGGAGAGAATTCCGTAAATTTGTATAATCCGGTACTAGAGTGGCTATATGATAAATCTAGATCTCACCTTTTTAGAGCAGCGGAGAATCTTTTACCGACCATAGACACACTCAATTCACTATCAAGCACAATCAGCTCTATACTTTATGGCAATGACAAGTTCTTCGTTCCCAGGTGGAGGGTTGACTACATGTTAAAAGATCCTCAATACTTTGATCCATCAAAATGGACATACATATATGATCACTCTCATTTAGTCAAAACCTTGGAAAAATATATTGACTTTAATAAACTTCAACCTGATGGTCATCCTAATGCACGTCTAATAATGACTGCAGTTAATGTCTTAACGTCGCAACCGTTAACTTTTGATAGCTCTAAACAGAAAATAACACCTAAGCACGTACTTGCGACTTCCGCCTATCCCTCAGACAATTTTCCTTGGGTCGAGCTGGAAGAAGGTGTATATGCGTGGGACGGTGCTCTATTAAGTAACACGCCTTTTAGCGAATGTATAGATGCTTCACCTGTGATCGACAAAAATCTTTTCATTGTTGAAAACTTTCCTTCGAATGTTGGAAAGCTACCAGACAACTTGGCTCAAGTCTATCATAGAGCTAGAGATATCATGTTTTCCAATAAAACTCAACGGCAAATAAGGATGTCTAAAGTAATTACAAGATATCTGAAATATATAGAAGAGCTTCATCACATAATCGAAAAAAATATTGATCCCGCTGAGATAGATAAAAAGCAAGTTGAAAAGCTTCGTCATACTTACACGAAAATGAAACGTGAACGAGGTGCAGAAATAAAGGAGATAATTCACATAACTAGAGATGAACCATTCCCACACTACTACGAGGATACTGACTTCTCGTTAGAAACTATAAGGAGCTCAATCAAACAGGGTGAATCAAAGACTAATGAAATCTTACAAAAATTGCAGTAAACATCATGTGTTGGTGAGTGATGCTTCCTGCTCAGCTAGCAGACCAAAGTACCATTATTTTACTTGAAATCATTTGGATAGTAGCATAGATAACAAAATTTTTCTACACTAGGGAAGCAATATCATCAATATCTCCTCCCTTACGTAGGCACTATGGATTGTTGCAAAAAATTTTAGGACTGCCATCCCCAATAATCACTAGAAAATGTTCCATTGGAGTCCGAACGGGTTCTAAGTATGACATAGGATACGAGTTATCAGTGTTATCGTACCATGCTTCCCTTCCCTGGAAATTTTCCTGAAATTGATCTATTATTCTGTACAATTCTAATATGTGGTGAACAGCCTAGTCTTTTCGCTCAAAACCCCCCTGCAACTGGGTGGTCTCTCGCTCAATGCATACACACGTGCGGCGCTCGGGCCGCCATGAATGGGTCCCCAATAGTCGAGTTATGGGAAGAGCCTGCGGAGGAGCTCGCCTATGAACTCTCTTCTGACCATACTTCTACTGCTCCACCAACGGGTCGTGATCTTTGGAGTTGGTATTTCCATACTAGCAGTGGTAGATGGCATATCAAGTCATGAATGGACAGCTCAATCAATTACTGATGCAGCACTAGGACTTGGAATAGCTTTCAGTTCTATGGTGGATATACTTTGACACCGTGGATGGATCTGAGATAAAGGCGTTATGCAGTGGCCCGAGTTGGGATATATCTTAGCTGGCTTTACATTCATTTTCCTCTACTAATTCGATTTACTGCTTTAGGAGTAAGTATCGAACATGTTGTGCTGGATAATCAGAATCTAGCGATGCCTTTTGCAGAGAAACATGGTTGTTGTGTGTTTCGGTTTCAATGTGCCTGTTTGCACTTGGTGTTATGCATATCACATCTGAAAGAACAAACCAAGTTAGAAATAATTTTTTAAGAAAAGAATTTCCAATGGCTTTATATGGTATAATAGCTGCTGTTGTCGTTATCATAGTTGCTATACCAAACGAAGGACTCTTGCCTATATTTCTAATGTCTGCTATGACTATAGCTTGTGGTGGTCAGGTTGCTCTACATATAAGACGTCATTCACATCATCGACTATTCAAAATGTGATTAGAATTCATGAATTTATGAATGGTATTGCTTGGCAGTTATCTACATCGCAACCCTATATCCAAATTTTCACGAGGTAATGCAATCAATATGGCTTGAACACTTAGTAATTACCATATGAATTGGATACATCTACTCCCGCTAGTTGTTCACTATATTATTTATACCTAACATATATTATATATCCATACATATATCTCACTATATGATTTGGAAATATGTATGGATTGTACTTGGCGTTATTATAGTTGCAATTGTCTTAATGGCTCTACACGAATTACTTGGCATGATATGACAAAAATAGGATTAGAAGACTCAGAGTTTGCCTTGGATTTTGGAATTGAAGGTTTGCTATTTAGTCGATATTTCCTGCTAAACCATTAAAGCATTTGTTTACATTCAAAGATACAAAATGAATTCAAAGATAGCGGAATACCTTAATGAACAACTGGCAGTGGAAAATGCAGTAGTTGATAGATTAGTCACAAGGATTCACGAAACACCCATCTCTGATCTGAAGCAGCATCTAGAGAAAAAGCTGAGACAAACCATGAGTCGTCAGGAAAGAATGTATCAAGTAATTAGTGGCTTGTGTGCAAAACCTACTGACACAAAGGCCAACCTAACAACTCTAAAGATGCCACATAGAGAAGGCATGAAAGAATTGAAAGATAAAGTAGAATCATTGACAATTCATGGAATGGAGGATGCAAGATCAGCAGAGAACGAGATTGAGAAAATCAAAGAAGATCTCATTTTAGAAAAGGCTGGAGTCATTTCGTACAAAATACTACTTCGAATTGCTGAGCAAATAGCTGCACTGCAATTCCATAGTAGTATTCAAGATGCAATAGCTGCACTTAAGCAAAACCTAGAGGAAGAGGAATCTACGTCGGATTGGATCACACAAAATGCTTCAGCTATGATTGATCAGTTATGACCAAAAATTGAATCTTTGTTAACTGAATAGGTATCATACACAACGATACATTTCACCCATCCAGTTTTAATTCTTAACCACCTTCAAGGTTGATACCCAATCCGTCTGGATTCTTATGCAATTCATCGTATTCTTTCAAATCTCTTTTTGTATAATTTCTATGTAGCGTCTTGACAAAATTGTAAACAAACAGGAATTGAGTCAAGCCGATCGTAAGTGCAAAGAACAGAAGAGGAGGCATTGCCCAATGAAATACGACGGGCATATCTGCTTCCCTACGAATAGCTCCCTGCATACCAATTATGTCAAATAATATGGCCATACCAAATCCGCCAAAAATTGTAAGCCAAAAGTGAATTTCACCAAGGGTTTTACTCAGATGTTTCTTTGTAAGATCTGGAAATATAGCGTATATTATGCCAAATGCCATCAACAAAGGACCTAACAGAAGTGATAGATGTATGTGGGATGGCTGGGCCATGGTATTATGAAGATACACATCAGTCCCCCACATACCCATCTCTGCTCCTTGAAATCCTCCGAACATCCATCCTGCTATCCCTGCAATAAAGAAACGTGTTGTAATATTCCACGATATTTTTGAACGCCAAGTGAACAACAAAATTGTTATGATGGTCATTGCAGAGGGCCAAACAATTCCTAAAGATGCAGTTTGAGCCATTATTTGAAGCCAAACAGGGTTAGGAATATCCATAAATACATGATGAGAAAAGACGAGCGTAGTGAAAGCAAGATAGAACGGCCAGGTCCTGTAATTCCATTTAAAAAATGGAACACTCTCCTTTCCATATCTGGGGGCTAAAAAGTATATTGCACCTAAAAATATGAATAATGGAAAATAAACTATGGGATGCCCAAAGAACCACCATGCATCTTTGGTTAATAGCCAGTTTGACGATGCAACAGGGTTCTTAATAGATTCAAAGCCAATAGCTAACTGCACAAATAGACCGGGATTTGCAATTATCTGAACCATGGCAGTTACAAAGGCAGATACTAATACTATCGGCACAGCAGGAGTTGCATCTCTCCATTTTTTTGGAAACCACGCATTGATTCCTATTAATGATACCCATCTGATGCTTGCCGGTAAGTCTTCCCTGTGTGTAAATTCTTGATCTACAGTCTTGATTTGATTATCCGTTATCTTCTCTTCAGAAGACTTTTCACTTTCATTGCTTTCTCTGCTTCTATTCTCATAAATGTCTATGTTTGCCTTCACTAAAGGATGTTCGTGATATTTTTGTTCTCCTTTATCTTTTTCATGCATGTATTCAAATATCTGGCTTCCGACTGGTAACTTCCCTCTAAGCAAGGTAGCAAGTATTACGATACAAAAGATCGTAATAGCTACACCGACAAGAACATCTGCTATCTGAAATATAATAGCCGCAGACAGATGCCATGTTATTGCTGGAAATCCCGGTAGGAAAGTTAAGGGCATAAGGTTGTACCAACCAGCACCAAAATTAAGTACTACATCTAAGAACAAAAGTATTACTGCTCCCTCCATAATACAGAAGGATATGAACGCTAATTTCATGCTGGCCAAGGGTTTTCTCCCCCACTTGCTTACTGCATAATAGCCGAACCAGAACGTATTCATAGATAATACACCAAAGAACATTACTTGTCCATGAGATGTGAGTAGGGAATAGAATAGTACGTTGTCAGGTACGGGGGGGACAGGCAGGTGCCCTAGATGGGCTATGGTTCTTAAGTGTACGTCTGTCTGTAATATTCGCATAGCTATTGCGCACGCACCAGCTACCAGGAAGTTAATCAACATTGTTCCTATACATAGTAGTACCAACTTCTTGAGGGAAGGCGAAATATCATACTCAGGCAACGGAGGCGGTTCATCAGGATAATGATCCCTATCTTTCTGAGTATCTTGCGTATTAATTCGTTAAATTGGCATTATAAAAGGATTGAGAGATTAATGGATGTTTTTCGCTGTGTACGGTGTATGTAGTATTCATCGCAATTGGCGGTGTTATTAATGTACGAGCGCTGGGTACTCTGGTTTGTAGAGCATTGCTCTGAGCCAAGCATTGATGTCGTTTGGTGGATCTTCTCGTGCTATATTCCGCTCAAAAACAAGCCTTGCTACTCGTTCGGCAGTGCGCACCTCTGTATCCAAGATGTTACTTTGTGGTGGGTATAGCATGCCCATCTTAAGCTGCTTGTCAGTCACCTGGTCTGCAGTGGCCAGGGCAGGTTCAATGAACATTTCATCGGTCACAAACTTTGGGTTGGCAGCATAAATCGTAAGACCGATCGCTGGATACACGTAGACGTTGTTTGCTTGTCCTGGAAGAAAAGTATCACCATTATAATGCACTGGAGCGAATTGAACG
>JBAVTY010000243.1:0-8100 GCA_049696495.1 Candidatus Nitrosopolaris sp. | reverse complement strand
CATTACTGCCATTATCATCTTCTTGTCCATTCAATCTACCAATCTCACCTCCAAAACACGTGAGATACTGTCATGATATAGCTTAGAATTTATATCCTCGAAGATTCTGCCTACGGCTTGTTTTAGTACAAAACTGCGATCCCTTTTGTCTAAAACCCTTAATTCTTTCAGCAGTTCAGGACATAGATCAGATACACTGACTTGGAAATATGGAACAGGTCTGCATGCACCTATCGTTAAGAGATTATGATAGGTATTACGGTTATCAAAAGCCCCAAAAGATGGTTCTGCGGCCTTCTTTTTGACCTCTTCATTACATTGGTTGTACCACCATCACTGACTTTCGTTTTACAAGTCTCACATAGAGATAGAGAGATAGTTCTTTTTGCTCCTACCTTTATAGATAACTTAGATATGGCCCTAGAATAGCATCCATAGCCGTCACACACGTTATTATTTATAACAGATTGCACATTGCTCTTGGCCATAACCATTCTCCTGGCTCCCCCTGTCCTTGTTGTTTGTCTTTAATGCTAACAACTCAGCGATAATCTGATCATATGTTTGACCCTTCGTACCGATTCGTTTTAAGACGTCCCTTGTTCCGCTGTTTATAATGATTGTAGTCTTCATGGTTGCTACACTATATTAAGAGGACCATATAGAAAAATATATTTACTATACGTGTCTATACTTGCATTATACGATGACAGGAATACTTGTAAACAAAGGCGAACTTAAGAATATCAGAGACAGCATAGACAAATTACTGAAGTTAGGGAAAGAAAATGTAACAAGCCATACGCAATATGTATCCTATGAAAGCGAGGAATTGAGTGGAAGACACAAAAAGATTTTAAAATATGTAGAAAACAACCAAGGGACTATCAAAGAGGATGTAATAAAGAAGAACCAGGATATAGGTTCGAGAATGACTATTGTAAAATCGATAGATGACCTAATTGAAATGAGAATGCTAATAGTTAGACCTGATGATTCAAATCAACATATTCTACATCTCTATACTAACAAGGAGCATGTAGTACTCTCCTTATTCAATGATCTTGAATTCTTTAAACATGTCTATTTTAGACTTATTGATGAAACTATTAAAAAACTCAAATTAGATCGAATGTCGACTGATCCTGGATGGTATATGGAAATGTGGCATCTAATTGATTTGCTTTTAATGCCCTATAAATACCTGATTATAATGTATATTACGTCTGATCTATTGTTATGGCAAGAACTACCACTTGATAAAGTGACTCTGCATAACAAGTTTGAAATAGTATATGCTAGTATGAAAGAAATACATACCAAATTACACGAAAGTATCACTCCCTTTATTACATCCGAATTCCATCGTGATTTGCATATAGAGCCTTTGAATTCCTCACTTCATAGTGTTCAACATGGATCAAGTCCTGAACACATTCTTTCTTTCTTACATGACTATGAGGAGTATCGACTGAGCGCTTTTGCTGAGCCAGTATTAGACATTCTCTGGAAAATTAGCTATCCAGTGTTGCCAAACATAGACCCGTTGTATGCTTCTCAAGATCGAGAAGCCCTTAAGGATTGGAGAAACATCATCTCAGGATACGACGGAAACGACTACAAACCTAAAACGACGCAAACACAAAATCTGGGTAAAAATAATATAAGTGGTTAAATGGTTACACGGCGTGACATTTCTATTATTCTTTTATTTTCTTCGATAATACATCTGGTTTGATGTGGGCTAATCCAGTCCATTCTGCTGAATCATAAGCATAATTTGGCTAAATTGTTGATTCATTTCCTCTCGAATAACTTTCATATCTCGTTCATATTTCTCCTCTAGTGACTTTACTTCTAATTCTTTTTGTTCTAATCTATGCTCAATTATATACTCGTTACTTTCGGTTTTTGCTGTTAGTTCTTTCACTTCAATCTTTAGTCTATTTTCTTCATTTATTGTTAGTAATTCAATTGCCTTAGCGTATTCTTCTAAAAGTTCGTCATCCGTTGGTCTAAAATATGACGATTGGATTCCCTTTTTATGTCCCATTAGAGCCTCTATTTTAATAGCATGAACTACTGCTCTTACCAAATTTGTGTCAAAGAATTTTCTGAGGCCGTGTGCACGCATTATTTCTGTTCGTTGAGTTAGCCCACCGTCATCATTCCTCTCATGCCTCATTTTTAGCCCAGCATTCCTTACAACACGTTCCAACAGGAATTTTAACGCAATTGTACTTGCAGCTGTCGGATTCTTGACTTGTTGTATATCTTCGCCATCAAAATCTTCTCGTATGATTGGGCTTTGTTCGTCTAGGACTTCACCACAGCGCTGACGATATCCAAAATAGCTCTTTATTTCAGCGGTGCATTCTGGCGTGCAGAACGTTACATAACGTTCCTTGGCTTTAGGATAGATCGTTATTTGGTAAATGCCATATTTTTCAATATATCTCAAGTGCTTATATCTTAGTCCACTTACAGCACCGATCCTTAGCCCAGATGATGCGAGGAGTAGGATTAGTATCCTCGCACGTTGGCTTGCAAACTGCAAGAGTTTTTGGATTTGCTCTTTTGTATATGCCTTGTCTTCAATAGTCTTATCATGTGCACCTAGGTAATTGTGTATCTTTTCCCAATTCAGTGTTACGTCATTCATCGCATAGAACTTTCTCAGAGGAGCACAAATTCCTTGTAGGGTTGAATAGGATAATTTTTTCTCTTTCAGGTGTAGAATATATTCAATGATACGTTTCTCAGTTGTTTTTTGATCAAGAAGGAGTAATTCCTCGGGCGTATCAATCCTCATATAAGACAAAAAACCCATGAGTCTAAAAGTGTAGGTACTTTTGGTTTCAGAAGACCTTAATGCACCAGTCAAATTCTGATATGCTTCCCCAGCAAAGGAGGGAGACACTTTTGGACATTATATAGAATGTTATCGGTATTGTTAGACGTGAAATATAATGTATGGTCTATGTTATATAAGCCTATTTATTCCAGTATTAATAACACTACTTGAATTCTTCTTCCAGTATCCTTTTTTTTCTGCTTATTTGAAATAATGTGTCTGTTTTCTTAATTGCTTCCTCTTTAGGACGCCTAAAGACCATTGATTGCAATAGCAGATGATTTTCAGGGATAACCATGCCTGTCTGGTCGTCTGTGTATAAAATCTTGAGAACATCGTCTTGAACTCTCATCACTTCTTGATGAATATGTACCATGTTTGTATCACCATGTTGAAAACCCAGCGTTAATGCTTTCCTTCTGACGTCAGCACTTCCTATAGCAGAATTTAATATTGCGACTCCAAATTGCTTGCTTAACACTTCGATAACGGTATCTTTAGCAGGAGCTTTGGTTTTGAATCGAATTAACATTTGATGGAGATGCATCATCCTAGAAGGGACTTTGTATGCTTCTACGTATAGGTTTGCCGTTGGCATAAAATCTTTAACATCTTCTTGATGATGAGGGTTTCTATCCCATTCGATTGAATCTCTCACCTCTTTCGAATCTTCAAGATCTGCCCATCTCCTGACAATGGTGACATCATATCTTTCAATTTCATCCCCAAACTTTTCGGCAAGAGGCTGCATTATTCTCCCCATACCGGACACATTACAACTACCTTGGATAACGTAAATTTTACCACTGGCCTTTGCGTAATTTACTCTTGAATTATGAATCATGTCCGCTACCGAACGAGCGCCGCATCTATCTTCCCCCCCTTGAAAAATAGCCGCTTTTTTCATCGGCTCATATAGACTCTTTTTGTTGTCGAATCCTCTACCTTCTTTGGCCGCATCTACAATTATGTCGCTTTGCTTGACAGCTTCTTCCACAGTTCCGGATACCTCGTAGTTGCTATTTCTGAATTGTTTCAGATTAGATTGGGGCACATATATGTCGAATTGATTATCTAGAGCATCCTTTGTCTTCGTGTCAGCGGTATACTTCGCAACACCGATGAATTGAATTTCTTTGTCTGCAGAGAGGATAGTCGCTAGACGACGCCCAATATTTCCATACCCATTCACAAACACTTTAACCAATATAATTCACTACTAACTACGCCTAAATTCTCATTTGGATTTGGTTTATGACATTTTATATATATTTCTTGCATGCAGCATGCGCATGTCTGCGATATTAGAAATTCAAATTCTCAGATACAGACTGCTTTCGTACAGGATAACAAAGGCAGTGCCGTCAATGGAATTTGTCATGTCATGGGTCAGAAAGAAAACCAGACAGGGATTCATCCATTACATATGGAACAAATTAAAACAAGGAATATCAATACGTTCGCTCATTATGACTGTTAGTAAGATAGACACAGTTTGCGCATGAAAACGCAAATACTCGAATAGTTTAGTATCAATCATGTAGCCAAATTTTAGTTGATGAGAAGGATTTTAATAGACATATAACAAGAGTACACGAAATATCATCTCCATTCTTATACTCGTCGTCTAGGTCTAATTCTATTACTTCCAATAATAATGAGGAAGAAATAGAATCCGTTATTTTGGTTGTAATAGTTATAGAGGTATCGGTTGTATAATGATCTAGTATATGAAATCGGTCCTTATTCTTCGTCATGCGAAGTCAACCTGGAAACACCCAGACCTGAATGACCATGATAGACCCATCAGTAAACGTGGCAAACGCGATGCACCACGTATGGGAGAGCTTTTACAGAATGAACATCTAGTCCCAGAATTTATTATAAGCTCAACTGCGAAAAGAGCTCGCTCAACAGCAAAGGTCGTCGCTAAAGCGTCAGGATATAAAGGAGAAATTACTTTCAACCGGTCGCTCTACGCAGCACAGCCAGCGGCTTATATTCATGTCCTGTGCGACGTTTCAAACGAGTACTCCCGAGTGTTGTTGGTAGGTCATAATCCTGGCCTTGAGCAATTAGTGAAAATGTTAACTGGTGAAGAACATGTCATGCCTACTTGCTCACTAGTGCATGTCCAGTTACGCGTCAACAGTTGGACTGAAATAGATTATAAAACTAAAGGAAAGATGGCAGGTATATGGAAGCCGCGTGATCTAATTTAATTATTGACTTATTCCATGGTATGTTTTTCGCAGACTTTTAGATAGTCTTGTGCTTCGCTTTAGATCAAAGCAATCCCTCTCTCAGCAGAGTAAATGAAACTTTTTAGTACGTTAGAGTTAAACTGCGAAATTTTTTGTCATCGACCGCATATGTAAAGCATAGAAAAGAGATTCAGATTTTCTTTTTGGTAATAATTCCTTTAATACGCCCAACTCCTATAGTTATCAAAGTTATTGTACACTATTGTTATATTAATGACCAATCAAGACAATTCTAAGAGCAGCGTTAGGGCGATCAGACATAAGCCAACACGCGATTCCGAATCCTTAAATCAAGCAGTAGGTAGAACCATTAACGACCAGAATTTCCTGGTATTTCTCATTTTTAACACAAGTAATGCTATATTTAACAATACACCCGCTGAATTCCCACCTCCGATTACTACATCGCCTTTAGCTATCCCATATATGACCCATAGATATTAGGGTGATTATTAACCAGGCTGAAACATCATCCATTTTGTTTTTATAGCGTTGAAAATTCCCATTCATACTTTTTTGTTATTGCTGCGAATTCACCCTCATGCTTCTTATTTAATAAATTAAAAACTGAAATAGAGAATCGATGAGTATCTGCAAGGTGTTAGATAGGCCTGATCTAGGCAGGCCGGTAAATTCTGGCACTGGGATGTGGGAAAATCCCTAAGAGAATAATACTTTAAGCAATTCAGATATCTTTTATAGATTATAACTAGCATGTAGAGTTAGCAATCACATTTATTCGGCATTTGCACAATAATAATTTAGGTGTAGATTTGGCTTAAAAAAGAAAGGATTAGGGATAGTTTGTTCCTGTGTGGTTCATAATTCTCCTATCCCCAATCCCTCTTTCGTTAAGCCGTCTACATTCTTTTAGATTTAAATAATAACGACGTGTAAATAATTAAGTGAATTGAAATCAGAATAAGGTTCAATAACTTTTATTTCTTTTCTAGCATGACAGAGATATTCCTGGGATGATTGATCGTCGAATATCCGCAGCCGCATTCTTTGCTGTTCTTATCATCTTAGTTGATTGGTGCTGCTTGTTTGCACGATAATAATTAGGTGCGTTTATTCAACAGAGAAAGCCAATAATGACAATTTTGAGTGGAGATCCTTGAAGGTGTTGGAATAGACGTAGTATCCTATGAACCATTCAGAAAAGTCCACATATCCAAGATCTGATATTGTAGTCTTCACGAAGCAGTCGTCTAAAAGAATGAAGGGTTTTCTGTCTACGTCTTTGATTACCTTCTTCCTCTGTTACCCATGCCTAAACGATCTAATGTCCTTGCAAAAGATTTACGAAAATCATTTTATGAGGAATCAGGATTCGGCGTGTTTTTATCGTGATAAACTGCAAACACCAGGTCAGTATCTTTTTTATCCGGTGTTCGATTTAAGACGCTAAATGAATCCCCATTTGGCGTCTTGATAATTAACCGTATTTCTGATTGACTATCGCTACCCTGTGCGCTGTACTGGTGGGGGTGACCAAGTTCCGTTAAGGGTCTGTTGATCTGGTACAAACAGACGCATAAGAAGATTGAATGGTTGGCTGCTAGTAGAAGACGGTAGCCAGTTATTATCTTTTGCCTGTCCTGGACTCAGGCTGTACGTATATATCAACTGAACCATCTGTATTGTTCTTTAATCCCTGTGTATATCCTCCTGTATGGTAATAGATTATTGGATTTGGTACCAAGCGTTGTGTGCTGTTGTACGCTGTAATAGACCAAAATCCTATCCAATCCTAGGATGACCCATAAAACTAAAATAACGATTTTTCGGCATGAAAGCATGGAATTACAACAGCCTCCAATCGATAAACGATGTCGAATCTGCAAAGAAAAGAAGCTGTTGAACCAATTTGAAATCAACAACCGCGCAAAAGATAAACGCAGTAATATTTGCAAAGATTGTCTAACAGAAAAGATTACGTGTCAAGGTTGTATTGATAACAAAATCATTGAAACTGCTCACCCAATAATAGATTTATTGCTCACATTAGTGGAAGACGGTATAGAGTTACCTGAAAGGCTCGTAGAAAAAATAGGAAATCTGGCGCTTTTATCGGGAATGACGGTTTATTGTGATGATTGTAACAAGGAAATGTGAACTCTACAATATCAGATTTTAAATTCAATGTAAATGTATGATACTTCACTCTGTTTTTCTGATTCTAAAAACTAGTTGGATTGCTCAAAGGAAACCTGCCCAAAAAGCAGCAGAGCTGTATTGGAATTCGCAGAAAATTGCTGTTGAAAAGATCTTACATTAGATCAAGTGTTATTACGAGCATGGCTGCAATATATCGCTAACAATATAGACCTGCTAGAAAAAGGAATTACTATGAAATGAAAAAAGGAGAATTTGGTGTCCCTCACCAATCCCCTAAAGCCAGAACCTAAGGTGCAATCGAACTAGTTGTCCCGCCGAAAGAACAAAAGAAGTCCCAACTGGTAAGAAAGTAAAACTACGCTATCAGTTTGAAAAGACAGGTGACAAAGCCGTGAAGTATGAGATATCGGTCAAACGTAGGTTCCAACATCCGCATTTAAATATCACTAGTGATACGTATATAATCTATATTGTTTATTGATTAATCATGCAAAGACTAGACCTAGGAAAAAAGCTTTTCCTATGGCAAGCGCTTTCGGCTCTTGGAATATGTGTAATAGCTGATGCGTTGGATTTTATTGGAGGACCAATTCTAACCATCCTACCCATAGGTGACGTACCTAATGCGATAATAACTGGATTACTAAGTCAAGTGTCATAGCAAATGTCATTTTAGCACCACCTTCCAAATTGTTTGTCAAGGTACTCGGATACCTGGTCTTTTAGTTCTTCAATGTAATGATAGAACCTATTTGCACATACGTCTGACTTTATCTGTTGGTTAACTCTTCTTTCGTTAGGATTCATGTATGGCGCCTTTTTAGGTAGGTGAATTATAGTCAGCCAATCTTTCTGTGTATT
>JBAVTY010000242.1:0-8541 GCA_049696495.1 Candidatus Nitrosopolaris sp. | reverse complement strand
ATCCACATTTGTTCTATTGTTGGACTAATCCTGCAGCTGTAGTGACTTCAGAAACATTTCGATACTGTTCTCGTTCATCGAGATATAGATATCAAATAACAACATAGAACAGAAACATGAGATAAGTAACTAATGTAAATGGTCTACCGGATCACCGATTCCATGATTGCCGTCAACGTGATGACCACTGAATCCACCGATTCCATGATTGCCACGGTACATAGATTTACCATTGTTGTTGTCTAATACCGGAGATGGCGATACGGACATATTTGCACCAGTCGTGTTATAGGTATTACAGTTTTCTCTAGAAGAGTTTTCCGAATTGATACACACTCGTACCCAATTTCCCTGATTTTGTGGAATATTAAATGTCCATGCTATAACGTCAGATGAAGATACGTTTGCTTGGTCTGTATATCCATTTGCAGTTGTTATAGATATATCCGTAGTTGATGTACCGAATGGGTAAGGTGGAACATTGACAGTAAGTTGATATCCATGCTGTGTAAAGATCGAGCCGCTTGAACTCTTTGAGCTATGATAGTGTGGATTACTGTTAGAAGATCCATGCTGTGTAAAGATTGAGCTGCTGATACCATTATCGCTCGTACCATCAAGACCCATATTATCAGGTGAATTGCTATTTCTATCACCTGTAGCTAAATTCGGACCTATAGAGTTGGTAGTGGATGTCATATTTCTGCTTAAATTACTAAACGCATTATCATCTACGTTTCGTTTGATATTGTTTTGTAGATGTCCACTTATTGGTACTACATAGGAAGAGGATAATTTTTCAGTTATCATAATCATTACTAGTATGAACATTAGTATACTGAATATTTCCTTATAATTGAAAATATTATGACTATTCATAGTGTTCTACCTTTGCCTACTATGTTTGATTTACTAGTGTACAAAACAAATACTGAAATCCAACCTTATATATTCTTTCTAGAAGATCTCTTTTATAGAACATATTATATTATTAGTAGAGTTCGATGTGTTGGCTTGATGAGAGTATCGAAAGAAAACATCGCTTACAGATAACGATGGTAATACTGATAATTGTGGTTACATCTATTTGGATTTCCTATAGTGCAGGTGCTAAAGAATATAGACACGTTATAACAAAGAAAGCATCAAGAGGATTAACATTTGCGACATGTTACTGAAAAATAACCGTGAATTATATAACGAATCACTTCATAAATCGGAATCTGTGATATATGGCTTACCTACAGCAGTTGCTTTCTCCTCAGCAAATCTTTCTGCAGGAATCGTCAATCAAGATAATACAACCTCAAACCAATCAGGGCTTGCAGTGGATACATATCCAGTAGGAGTAGCTGTAAATCCCGTTACCAAGAAGATATATGCAACAGACGAGCTGTCAAATAGTCTATCTGTTATAAGCAGCACTAGTAACAATGTAGAGGGTACTATTAGTGTCGGTGATTTTCCATATGGGGTTGCAGTTAATCCTTTTGATAGTAGAGTATATGTTACAAACAGAGGTTCTGATACCGTATCTGTTATTGATGGTTCAACAGAAACTAAATTGCATAATATAACTGTGCAGAATTCACCAGTAGGTATAGCTGTTAATCCGTCAGCTAATTGGATATATGTCACTAATATCAACTCTAATACCGTATCTGTTATAGACGGTATAACTAACAAGGTGACTGCTAACATTACTGTGGGAAAGATTCCTTATGGCGTAGCCGTTAACCCTATTACTAATAAAGTATACGTAACAAACGTTGGATCCGACACGATAACCGTTATAGATGCTTTAAGAAACAAGGTGACTGCTAATATTACCGTCGGTAAGAGTCCAGTAGGTATAGCTGTTAACCCAATCATTAATACAGTTTATGTAACAAATTATGCCTCAAATACTGTATCTGTTATAAATGGAACGAGTAACAAGGTGACTGCTAACATTACCGTCGGTAAGAGTCCAGTAGGTATAGCTGTTAACCCAATCACTACTAAAGTATACGTGACCAATATTCAGTCCAGTACCGTATCTGTTATTGATGGCATAACTCACAAGATAGCATCTACAATAGCTGTTAATCCAAGTCTTGCTGGGTCTTATAGAATTCGTGATCCAGTGCTAAGTATGCACCTTACTGCCAAATTTCCTCTCATTGCGAGTCTAGTAGGAGTTGATGATATTACAAACATGATATATGTCACGAACACAGGTTCTAACACTGTGTCTATTATAGATGGAAATACAGATAGTGTAATAGTAAAAGTAGGTTTTAATGTTAACCCTCTTAATTCTGGAAATATACAATGCAACGGACAACCGATTCTCCCGAATACTTATTTTATGTATAGGAATGGTACAAATCTAAAATGTACTGCTAATGCCGGTCAGGGTTACAAGTTTAGCTCATGGTCTAATATAGCCTACGGTTCAAGCAATCCACTTAATTTGAAGGTATCTCAATATGGAGGCACAATAACTGCCAACTTTAATCAAACACTCCCACTAGAGCAGTATTTGGCAATAGTTATTGGCCCACTCTCGATTATATCAATAATTGTAGGCTGGTTTTTTAGAAACAGACAGCGAAGATATCTCAACAAATATATGACATTAATAGATGTTGCGTACGAAACACTATATAAGAACAATAATAGCAAAGAGTTCTTGTTACACTTACAACTAATTAGAATGGAGGTTACGCATCTCTTCAAGAAAGGAAAGATAAATGACTCCTACTACAATATCTTACAGGATAAGATATCTGAATACATGGTGAGGATCAATAGTTAGGCTTTGTCTTTGAGAAAGCGATGTGTTCTGAAAAGACCTTTTGATAAGAAATTGATATGTTCTAAAAGTCAACAAAAAAATGTTGTATGAATCAGTCGACAGAGTTTTAAAGCATAATCTGTACAATGTCTATGTAGATGTCGGAGTCTGGATTAAAGAATGCGTCTGAAGAATCGATGGAAATAGAACTAACTGTGACAGGTAGAAAATCACAGCGCAAGATATCAAGACCTGTTTGGTTTGTATATGAAGATAATTCGTTGTATTTACTTCCTCTTCAGGGCTCAGATACTAATTGGTATAAGAACATACTACATGATTCAGATGTGGAGATTTTTGTAGATGGACAGCAATACAATGGCGAGTCTAAAGCGATTATTGATTCAAATAAAGTAAAAGAAATTGTGAATAAGTTCATATCTAAATATGGTGAATCTGAAGTAAATAAATATTATACAAAATTTGACGTGTGTGTAGAATTCGTACTATAACGTTTGGTTTGTTGCTTGTTCGCTTTTTTTCCTTACTATTGTTCGATCTAACGTTGAGGAATATCCTTTTTATGTCGGGACTGCATTTTATCTTTCATCAGTTGTTATGTTACTACCAGTCCTTCTGTTGCTAGGTGATGGAACCCGATATTTCGTAAATCTAGGGAAAGATGTATTTGTACAAGATACCTTATCATACCGATGGAGAAGGTGAAGAATTCTACATGCACAAAACAAAAGATCATGGAAGACAATATTATAGATTATATTTGAGAAAATTCGGCTAAATTTGAAGGTATAGAGAAAGAGCATATCGAAGATGCGCTCAAAGATGAAGAACTCAAACACGATACCGTAATTACACGAGAGCAGCTAGAATTGCTCGAAAAACACGGAATAAAATTAGCACCTCACCTCTAAACGATATAGATGAATGGGTATTTTTCAATCGTGACGCTACTGGGGCCGGTCGTATCATTCCCATTTTTAACGTCCCAAAGTTTTTTTCCCCACTGATTTTCTAACCATTCGATCAATTTATGCTGCGACAATAATAGACTCATAATGGCACCTTCGCTTGGAAATGGCTGACCTTTGGCGTTAATTGCAGTGGAATATTTGTAGCAGTCATTAAGCATCTTCATGACTTGCTTTTCTTTCTCCGGTAATTGATCAGCAAAACCCCTCCATGATTCCATGATTCAATCTCTTTCGTGAGCAAGTCTTCATCCGGGAATAGTTGATTGGCAGAGTCTAGTTTTTAAAAGAGAAGGCCGCAAGAAGGGAGGGTCGGTACGAGCCGGGCTGCTAGGTTATTATTAGAGAAATGTTGCCCATTTATACAAGCATTATCTATGGAGGCAAGGCGAGTTCTCAAGCCGAACGCCGATATCTAGAAAAGTTATTTTATCGTTAATATACAGTTTGAAATATAGTTCGCGGCGTTATGTGCAAATGTGAACCAGTTGGAAGACGTGTCAAACTCCCTTGTAGGGCGTATCTCTTTTATTCCATACAATAGATATTATCTGTCAATGCTAACATGGGTTGGGGGATTGATCATGGTTTCCCCAAACCTATGGTGTTTAATAGGCAATAGCTATACGATTGCCTTGGGCCATCTTTGCAGCTGTGAAAATAATAGCAAGATAAGTGTAGTCGCTTCATCAATCTGACGATTAATAATGGTTATCCGTCTCCAATCTTGCCAGTGTTATTGCACACTATCTTCATAACACCATTTATTGGATTGTTTATACCTGCTGGAAACTTGAATGTCGCTAAATTCACTGTAGGAAATTCTACGTTTATGGTTGGCGATCTCATCGTAAACGTAATCGACTTTCTCATAATTGCCTTTTTAGTATTCCTTGCATATAAACAACTATCTAGATTCAACATAGTAGAGGATAAGACTAAATCGGACAAAAAATAGCCACGAGAACAGCTTCGATTATCATGCAGTCCATATTTTCTATTAGGCTTACGCTTAGGTGGATAACGGATCGAATATAGCTTAACCTAGGCTATGTTGGGATCTTTTGGTTTAAAGATAAGTGCGGTTGCAGATCAACATAAAGAATTGCATAGGTGGTTCGTTTAGTTTTCTGTGGTGACCATTGCATTATAGGAATATCAAGGAATCGTATAACAAATTCGTTATCAAGTTACAGGAATCGTTTTTGACCCTAGGATCGAAGAAAAGAATTCAGCTAATGCTCCAGTATATAGATATTAAACCTAGTGATGTCCTGTTAGATGTAGGTGGCAATACGGGAAAAATAACGGAGGTTTACGCAAAAGAATGCAAAGCAGTTGTTGTCTTAGAACCAAAACATGCCGTTGTAGAATATGGCAGAACATATAGACCACACATTAAATTTGTAGAAGGAAGAGTAGAAAATATACCTCTACCAGACGAATATTTTGACAAGGTCGTAGCAAGCGCCTCATTTCATCATTTTCCAAATCAAGATAGAGGTTTGGAGGAAATGAAGAGAATATTAAAAGCGAACGGAAAGATGATTATTCTTGAAATTGATCCAACTACAGGAAGGGGAAAGCGGCTAAAGGTATGTGAAAGTATATTGCACACAAAAGCCAAATTTTATGAACCATTTCAACTGAGGAAGAAGGTTGAAGAACACGGTATGAAAGTATTATCTGTCAAATCCACTAGTCTCGGTTATTATTTGACTGCAGTCAAAGGAAATCAAAAATAAGTGCTGGTATGTTTTGCTCATACAAATTAAGATAGAGGTGAACTCTACCATTTATGGATGATCACAAGAGAGGATATTTCAATCAAAATTGGAAGAACAGTTGGTCACATCGATGTGTGATGATTTCAGCGAATAAAAATATGCTACTAGACACAAAGAAGATTAGACCACTAACTAACCTTGATGGGATTCGTGTATTCTAGCAAAGGGTATGTGAATACTGATATAACATCAAAAAGCTAGTTGTTGATAAATACAAGAACAACAATCGAAGAGATCATCTATCAAGATTTGATACAGATACCAGTCTTGGAGCGAGTCCCTAAAGTCCTTACAACGAACTTTGACCCATCCTACATCCACCTCAAAAGTATTTTCCTACAATGGCTCGAGGCCAGTAATGATCGAGAGCCATGATGCCACTACAGCGCGCCGCCTAAAGGAGAAGGGTTATTTCATAACGATTTTTGGTTTTACTTTTCTTCCAGTTATGGTACCAACCAATACAATAGACAAAATCGACATCAGCGCTGCTGTAAGAAATATTAGATTATATGCTTGAGGAGCAGGAAATGAGCCGGCAAGAGGGAGAACTGCTTGGTTTGCTTGCATAAATATCCCTGCTAGGACTGGACCCACAGAAGTTCCAATGAGATAAAGAAGTGTAGTCATTCCGAGCGATACTCCATTCGATTGCTTGGGAGTATTTACCAAAACGATATTAATGCTACCGATCTGTGTCAGCGATAGTCCTGCTGCTATTACGGCAAGCGAGATTGTTATTAAGAATTCGCTTGAATGTAACGCATAGACCAAAAAGAACCCCGCTATAGATGCTATAATTCCTAATACGGTCGGGATTCGATTACCAAACTTTGATACGATAAAACCGGAAGCTATAGATACAATTAACGACACAGCCATGTAAGGTAATTGAACGTTCGCAATACTTAATGCATCTCCACCAAATCCTAACGGAGGTGGACTTCGAATCAGTATGGGTATAGTCTGATACACCACCATTAAAGCAGTAATGCCAACTACCATGTTTATAATATTTGCAGGAAGCAGAATTTTATTTATCAACAATTTGAGATCGATTAATGGAGAATATGCCCTTCTCTCTATCATAATAAAAAATGATAGAGAAATGATTGCCGCAGCTCCAAAACCAAGCACAATCGTTATTACAGAGTCTGATGCATTAACAGTTTGTATGAATTGTAATGCGACTAGAAATGAAATTACACTGATCGATAGTGTTATCGCACCTGTAATATCTACAGTGGTCTTCTTTTTGTTGATCTCGTCGCTACTGTCATATTTCGCTATTGTACTACTACTTTCTGAAAGTAGTATGTCCCTTCTCACATGGATAAACCTACAACAAAATTCAGTATTTTTGTCGGATATTCGTGCTGTTGCTTTGTCCATATCGATATGAATAAATCTACTAATTGATACAAATAAAATAATCGCTATTGGAATAACCAGTAAGAATGTAGCGTGCCATCCAAAATTATTGATTATAGTTCCACCTATTGCCACTCCTATTACAGCGCCAGCCGAAAACATAGAACTAAATATTCCTTGAGCGACTGCAAGTTTTTCTGTGGTGAATTTATCCCTTATGATACCAAATGAAATAGCAAACATCGATGCACCAACACCTTGCATTATTCTTGCAACAATCAAGATTAGGAAGTTTGTAGAGATAGCAGCCACAGATATGCCAATAGTGTAAATTCCCACGATTATGAGTAACATTTTCTTCTTACCATACATATCTGATAACCTTCCAGCAATAGGAGTCATAACAGCTCCTGTGATTAAGAACGATGCAAGTATCCAAGAAGACGCATTATAGGTTATCTTGAAATCCTTGATAATGTCTGGAATAGCCGGTAGTATCATCGTATCTGCAAACATGGCCATAAGACCTACACAACTTAAGATTGCAAGTGTTACCCATGGAGATCCAGAAATTTTTCCACCGGTTTGATTATTTATATTTGGTCTGTTCACAATATCGATCCCCCATTGATATGTATTGCCCCATACGGAGTGAATAATATATCCAAACCTCTGGATCTAGTTTTGGTATCTTCTACTTGATGTTTGAAGGAATTTCGTGGTTGATATCATTCATTTTTAGTCTATCCATTATCGGAGATTTCAATAGATAATTTAGTTATTCGATGGAGCGTATCCTGCAGTTCCTTGATCGTAAAATTCCGGCGGCGTTCTACATAAACTTACAAAGTTCTTCCTTACTATCTATTAGTGGGATATCAGTCTTTGCTGTTTATTCTACTATTATGGGAACAAAATATCGCATCAAAAAAGATGATGTGACCTAGATTTCCAACTCTAGATCACATTCTTCCAAAAACATTAGGCGGTTCAGATAGTCAAGATAACCTGCAACTTCTTGTGCTTTTATATTTTCTGTTTTATTCTTTTCATTATCCATTCTAAGATTAAGTAATATAGTGAAGTTAATATTATTCTACATATACTAACAACATGTATATACCATCATAAGATCTAATGTAATTTTACTCAGATACTAAAACTAGAATGAACTGAACAAACTGATATTTTATTTCTTGGCAAATATCTCCAAATAAATCAGCGTTGTGTTCCTGGTCTGGGATTGTAAGCTAATAGCCCATTGGAAACCGTTGGTGCGAACAAAGCCAGACATTATATTTTAATGACTTATAACGACCTCAAACAGTTATAATTAATCAGGAAGCTTATTTTAAGGATAGTGCGAAATACGATAGTTATGGGACTAAAAGAAGGGACGCAGAAAGTGAGAGATATAATATTAGAAGCTGATAAACAAATAAGGGAAGCGGCTTCAGAGTTCCCAGATAGTGCTTCAAAGACCAGATTTTTGGCAGCAGTTGACAAAGCAAAGGATAATTTCTTAATAGCATTAGAAGACATAACGGATATCCCGCCATAATTTTTTTGAATAAATCCCACATTCAACTACGAAAAAACCCAATATCACCTTAGA
>JBAVTY010000241.1:0-41605 GCA_049696495.1 Candidatus Nitrosopolaris sp. | reverse complement strand
TAAACATGGAGAGGCTTCAATCCTCCAGGATGGTCTTATACAATCAAGTCGAGTGACATTACTTCTAGAATATCGAGGTGTCCAGATCCTCGCAAAAATGATGACAAAAAGATTACTACCTATTCATCTTCAGTTTATCCTCTCTTCTATAACCGAAACTATGTTACTCACTCCTTGATGTTAACTGTGGTAGAAACATACCTTCTAACTAGACTGCAGCACAAATAAAATCTAGTTTTTTTTGTTTTTGTTGATCGGAATAATCCGGGACATCGCAGATGAGTGTAATGCGCATTTATTATTCAGTCGGGTTCCTAACATCTTCTTCCTCGCGGTACAAGGAATATCAGCAAAAAATATGTCTCGAACTAAGCACTACTCGTGTTGTCTTTGTCGTTTTACTTTTTAATTATGGAATTGTTCCATTAAACAAAAATGAAATATGGAATTACATTTACTAGAATTTACTCTTTTTCTCATCTACTAGGATTTAAAAGGTTTGAAAACTCTAGTGTTACTCCTCTTCCAGGATGATAATCGAATTTGTATAATTCCTTGCGGGCTATAGGCATTGATTCAACTTCAACACTATTGCAAGAGGGCCATTCAGTAAACATGGGCTTATGTATGCCCATATCCGATGCACACTTTCACTTGATAATTAGAAGTTAAACGAACTCATCCCGATTTGCGTCCCAAGCCCAGAAAAGATTAGAATATTAACCACCAAAACTGCCATTACTGTTAATGCAGATATCATTATTCCTCTGTAACCTGTGGGAAGAATTTGTCTCTTCAGCATCACCAGAAAAGAAATAGACAGGAGTGCAGCGATTGAAAGCGAAGATATCATGGTGGCATTTGCGATCATCTTCGCGGCTGTAGATAGGTTAGGAAAAATTATATGAAAATTCTCAAATAAGCCTACTGGCACAAGGATGATAACCAGTCCAAGAACGAAAACCGATGAATATTCACCGATGAATGCGTGAAACGAACCGATTTGCTTGACTTTCCGTACGGTTTCCGGTTCAGATGCATCCAGGGCTACTTCATTGTCGTTATAATTCGGGGAAGAGGTAGATTTGCTATCAAGTTCACGAAGCATTCGTAAACCCTCCTCTGTAATAATATAATGTTTAGAGTCCTTATTAACATAGCTTCCCATCCTTTCTAAATGATAATAAATTGATCCGGTAGAAAGGCCAGTTGCATTTCTAATTTCTGAGAAGCCTGCCGATCCGTTCTTATCTGCGATCGCTCGCAATATTTTAATTCTTGTCCTTCTAGCGCGAAGCTGAGTCTCTCCCGTCAATGTCGTTGATATATCCCAAAATTATTTATCTCTTTCTGAAACGACTCCACACAGTAAGAGCGTCAATCTGCAAACAGAAGACTTATAGATACATTATCATGATCTTTACGAGATGCCGTTGTGGGGTCGTAGCGAAGCCAGGCATCGCAACGGGCTCCAGATCTAACAAAAAGGCTAGGATTAGAAGAAACCCGTGGGTCAAGGGTTCAATTGACTATAGTCTGCGCTTGGTCAGAATAAATCCCTTCGACCCCACTTCATCATGCAGTCATATTTTTTTAGGCACATTAATGACTCTGTATGCATTTTGACAGTTCGACGTGAGAACCAAAACTACTCTTTGCTTCAGGAATATGTCTTTCGATTGCTTTAAAAGCGGAATCAACAAAGACTTTTGCGGGATCCTGCTTTCTGACAATCTTCAAAAACTTTTTCTTTGCAGAACCTAACTTTTCAAAATAAATGATAGAACTTTCCTCTATGATTGAATCCGCATCTGCGCAGGTTACACCGAATCTTAGTAGATGGGCTTCTAACTTAGCTGCAAAATGAGCAAAATGCACTGAGTATGCACCGCCTTCAAAGTCAGTCACTCCAACTGCACCTGGGTGATTAAATAAGCTGTAACTAGCTTTTTAACATTCCACATGCCGACGATTGAATTGTAGGTTTTGCTCAGTTTTATCCATTCTCACCCAGTCCATTTTCTGCTTTCCTAGACTTGTATTGATACCATGATCCAAATCTAATTACTGCCACTCCTGTTGCAATTATGACGAGAGAGATTGCTAGCCAAGACGGTTTAGCGAAAGAGTTAAGTGGACTTGGCGCAGAAGTGGCAAAGATACATTTCTGCTCATGACAGTTCTTCACAATAGGATAGACAAGTAGAATGGCAGCTAGGATAACGAGTAGCATGGCTCCGAAGGAAGATATAACAGCACCGGATCTCATGAAAAATATTAAACTCAACTAGATATCTAGATAGGCAGAGATAAATAATTGTTCTCTCTGCTATCAAGAAATGTGCTTTATATCAATCGTCACATATCGATAGCTACTTTCCTTGGAGACTATTTTAAATCGATCGTTATAGTATCTGAACGGTAGGTCTTTGTGGTTATGGCAACGCCACAAATCGTGAATTGAATCAAAGTACTCCTTCCTCTTTTTTCCCACCATTCGTAGCACTTCATGACATAACACATGAGATACCTTTGCGCAGTTCGTATCGGCAAAGAACTTCTCTCGCTTAGCGTCTGACACAGGCAATTCCAGTCTCTTCCAATATATCATTCCTAAATTTGGCGCGGCATATCCTTCGGTCTGACAGTCAGTCCAGAAAGGCTTGAAATATGTCAAGTAAAAATGGTAAACTGATTTTCCACGTTCAAGGTGATCTCTAGTAAGATAATTTATAGACATTCTATCAAACAGCTTTCCAGGTACCACAGGTAGGATTTCAGCTTCTACGTCGAAATTTAGTTCAAAATTGCGTTTAATCCACCAGCGGTAAAATCTAGACATCGATGAAACGTAATCCCAATCCTCTCTCTGTTTTTTTTCCCATTCTTCGTTTTTTGCAACGTAGATGAAGAACAGTTTTTGAGGATGCATGTTTGTAGTTTTAATCTAGATGTATATAACACAATATTACAAAGCACTTGTTGTGGAAGTCCCATTACTGAATGAATAATATTTTGAACACCGGGTCCAAAATTCCAATATTTTAGGCGTGGGCTCAAATTTGATATTAGGTTTTCGTCTATAATGCTATTCGTTTGCAATTTCAGTGAATTGGCCGTAACTTTCTATAGTTGGTGGTGGCGATCGCGATGAATAAGCTGTCTTCTTTTACAAGCCAGGGAGACCACATTGCATCTCACTCAGAGAATCGAAGCCATGTGAAAGATCGATAGACTTTGTAGAACATGCTGAATATCAAGGTTTGGCGTGCAATGCAACACCTTTCAATTAATTGGTTACTTGGTTGCCACTTCATAGATTCATATAATAATAAAAAATAGGTTGGATGGATTTTTCTTCCAATTTTTGATGTTCAGTTGTTGCTTCTGTAGTGTCAGTAGTGTCGGAAGTGTCCGAAGTGTCCGAAGTGTCCGAAGTGTCCGAAGTGTCCGAAGTGTCCGAAGTGATGGAAGCCGAAGAAGAAGTGGCGGTGGAAGCCGAAGTGGCGGTGGAAGCCGAAGGGGTGGTGGAAGAAGAAGTGGTGGTGGAAGCCGAAGCCGCCGCCCATACCTCTGAAGCCGCCGTAGTATTGTGCAAATGCTGGTTGGTTTCCAACAATAGGACCTGAAGCAAACAGTAATGTTACTGCTGCAATGGCCGTAGCGCCCAAAGTAATCGTTGTCTTTGATTTCATCAATCTATGAAAGAAATGAGCGGATATAGGCATTTTGAACCAATAATGTGGAGTATAATTCTTAAAACTTTCAGGAAATCTAATACGTATTTTATATATGACAACTCATTAACGAAAGTTTGATATAGTTTAACTGCCCTGATTATGAGCCAAAGCAAAAACTATTCTTCCGAATATTGCAATTGCAACAACTTGCCTTATTAAAAGAAGCTGCTTAAATTTCAGAATATGTGCATTATAGCATATAGTTTAGCAGGAACTTAACTCCTATCTCAGATGTTGCTCCCGTTGGGAAACATGTCTCCGCTACTACTACACAAGTCATTTTTGTCTCGTTAACGATAGGTTCTTAATGCGGCCTACTTAAATTCAGAATGGTGTAACTGAGTCGTGCTCACGAAGCTGGGAGCGGTAATCCTGTTAGTATCAGATATGAAAAAATCTATAGATTTTTACAAGGATATTCTCGGTCTACCTTTAAAGTATCAATCCGAAGAGTGGACTGAGTTTTTCAGCAATGGAACCACATTGGCTTTACGTGCAGCGAAAGAGAGACAAAAAACTAAATCTGCTCCAACTATGTTGACGGGTTTTATGTTAAACGATCTTGATTCTACCGTTAAGCGATTAAAAGAAAAGAAGGTGAAATTTTTTAAAGAGCCTAGAGAAGAACCATTTGGGAAACATGCAATATTCGAAGATCCTGATGAGCACTTGATCTCAATTGTACAACTTGACGCGAAATCTGCTGAGGGATTTGATCTATTAGGTTTAGTTGGTGCAGAGTAAAATAGGGATTTAACGAGGCACGCTTAGAGTAAGATTAATTTGACCCCTGATAGTAGTAGAGATAAGCCGGTCATAGCGGCAGGGTGCGACCCGGTCCCATTCCGAACCCGGAAGTCAAACCTGTCGTCGCTGCTGTGTTACTTACCTGCGTGAGCGGTTGGGAAGCAGCAGTGCTGGCACTTGATTTATAAAGGGTTGGAGTTCAGTTCGTCAGTGTAGTATCCTGAAATTATTAACGCTTCGTCTCATGTTTCTATTTCCCATTGAATCGCCTTTAATTATTAACAATAAGTGGTAATTGCTTCCTGCTTCTGTCTATCTTTTTGTAGAATGCTTGGACTGGTGTTTCTAACTGATCCCAGTTCATGACATATGCGGTCTCTGTATTATACCATATTACAAATTCCTCCATAGAATTAAAATGCTGTATTTTTGATTGGAATGTCTCTTTAGTTTGAGGATGATGTCTTCCAAGTCTTTCTATCGATAAGATATTGTTGGAATTTGCTTATTCCAACTGCCTTTATTTCACCAAAATTTGCATAGAACTGACCACCGTGATCTGTGAGTAGCTCTAGTGGTTTACCATATCCGTTGATACAATCATCCAGTACAGATATTGCATTCTCTGTTGTAGCTTCATCAAATATACCATATCCAACTATAAAGCGTGAGGCATCATCCAGATAGGCTATAAGCCATTTGCCCCTCCATAGGTCATCTTCAATGAGGTACCAATCAGTATGCCACAAACTCATACTATGTCTTTGATATTTGACCCACTTTCTTCGCCTTCGTTTGTTAGTATCATTTGAAGCAAGTCTGTGATTCAATATTTTATGTATTCTATTATGAGGGATCTTAATACCATGTCTGTTGTCAAGTATATTTTCTAACACTACTGCCTACGGGAATATTCTTTGTATGTTCCTATGACAGCTGATATTTCTTCATTAGTGATACTCCTAGACCTTCCAGGCCTTGCAAGTATCGGTACTGCCATTGTGTTCCTGTATTGACACCATATCTGTATAATCCTAGATTCGCTAACATTTTGTAATAATGCAATCTCGTTGGTACTGAGAATCTCTTTCATTTTCTCTGATAATCCACCTTATCTTTTGATCAGTCAATTACTGCTGTGTGTTAATAATTTCTGGATAGAAGCTCAGTTCGTTAGCCTAGCTTTGATAAAGTTACATCTTTTTCCATTAGTTGCTTTAGGTATCAATATGTTGTTTGTTTGCTGACTGACAATAGGATTGATGGTCAACACTCTTATGCTAAGGATATAGCTTGAAATAGGCATTGACAACGTGAGAACGTAACTATATGTCAGGATTCTCTATTAGAAATTTCACCACAGTGCGAACGCCAAATCCTGTCGCACCTTTAGGATTATAACTTCGATCAAAAGTTCCTTCCTGGGTCCATGCGGTTCCTGCAATGTCTAAATGTACCCACGGAATATCATTCGTGAAATTCGATAGAAATGCTGCTGCAGTAATTGCTCCTGCTGGTCTACCACCTATATTCTTAATATCGGCCACAGTACTCTTAATCTGTTCGTGATACTCGTCGTGTAATGGGAGATCCCATATTTTTTCACCTGTCTTTTCAGATGTTTTTATCATTCTTTCGGTGAGATGGTTGCTCGTCCCTATTGCAGCCGCAACGTTAGCCCCAAGAGCAATAATACACGCACCAGTCAGAGTGGCTAAATCGATAATAACCCGAGGATTGTATTTTGCAACGCCATACGCCATTGCGTCAGCGAGGATAATTCTGCCCTCTGCATCTGTGTTCAAAATCTCTACTGTTTTACCATTGTACATCCTAATTATGTCCCCAGGTCTATACGAACTGCTAGAGGGCATATTTTCTACCGAAGGTATTATCCCTATAACATTCACATCAAGTCCCAAAGATGCAACTGCTTTTAGTATTCCGAGAACGCTGCACCCTCCACATTTGTCAAACTTCATTTCATCCATTTTATCACCAGGTTTCAATGAAACCCCACCTGTGTCGAAGGTAACAGCCTTTCCAACCAAAAGATATGGCTTTTGATGATCAGTATTTCCATGATATTCCAAAACTATCATTTTAGGTGGATTACTGCTTCCTTTTCCGACAGAAACTATCCCATTCAATCCGATAGATTCCATTTCGTACCGTTCTAAAATCTTCGTTTTTATCCTGTATTCACCCTCAAGTGCCAACGCAAACCTGGCTATTTCTGATGGAGGGCATTCATTAGGTGGTAAGTTACCCAAATCACGTGCATAATTTACAGCCCGTGTTATCAGGTCTACTTTGTCCACCACCGCCTGGAATTTTGAAGAATCTGAATTAACCAAAATTGTAGCTTGCATAGGGATAGTGGTAGCATTTCCGTTTGTCTTATATTTGTTGAAAGAATATAGCGCAAGAAAGATGCCTTCAGAAATCGCTTCTATTAACTCTTCATCAGCATTTGTAAAAGGTAAAACGCAGAATTCTCTAACGTTTAGTTCCTTAGCCCTCAGAGCTGATTTACCGGCAATAATTCTGGCATTTTCACACGTAAATTTGTCTCTCGTTCCAAGACCTATCAACATAATTTTTTTTATTAATCCTCTGCCCATCATATGGAGAATCAAAGTTGATCCAAAGCTCCTCTTGAATTCCTTGTTTTCGATGAGATCTATAATCGCCGAGGATATTGTAGAATCCAACTCCTTTGAAGCGAAAAAATCAATTTCGTTTTCGAATATGCCAATGACTAAGAGCGCAGTTTGCATCTGGTCAACCTTTGCATCTTGTACTGTAATTCCAACCATGATAAATTTAATTAGTGATGGTCAGACACCTTTACATATAGCTTTTTATTTTCCTTGCAGCCGCTCTTATCATCTGAAAACACTTGAATGGTCGCGATGCTAATAATGGGTTTTAAAATGCGTTACCTTGATCTTAAGAGGAAGATAAGTAGCATCCGAATGCTTGCTATTCAAGGAATTGCTGAAGCTGGTTCTGGTCATCCCGGGGCCTCGCTTTCGGCTGCTGAACTAATGGGTGTTCTTTATTTCAGAAAGATGAAGCATTCACCAAAAAACCCAGCTTGGGGTGAGAGAGACTATTTTATCAACTCCAAAGGACACTCGGCTCCGGGTTACTTCGCAACACTGGCCATAGCCGGATATTTTTCAGCTGCTGAAATGAAGACGTTGCGTAAGCTAGGGAGCAGACTGCAGGGTCATCCGATTAGATATACTCCACGAGACATCCACCAAAGTGTACCAGGAACTGAGTTTTCAGGAGGCTCTGAGGGAATTGGCCTTTCAGTCTCGATAGGCATAGCGCTGGCAAATAGGCTAGATGGAAAAAAAAATCGTGTTTACACTCTGATAGGGGACGGAGAATCAAACGAAGGTCAGATCTGGGAAGCAGCAATGGCTGCTCCTAAGTTCAAACTGCATAACTTAGTTGCCATATTGGATCGTAACCGCATCCAACAAGACGGTTTCACTGAAGATATAATGCCTCTCGATCCGACTCGTGATAAATGGTCGGCCTTCAATTGGAACGTAATCGAGATAAGTGGTCACAATGTTGAACAGATAATTGACGCTCTGAACAAAGCAAGTGAGGCAAAGGATAGGCCGACTATAATTATTGCAAACACAATTAAAGGGAATGGCATAAAACATATGACGAACAATCCGCAGTGGCATGGAAAGGCTCCGCCAAGAGAACACACCCCTATATTGTTAGAAGAACTTGGAAGTGAGTGCTTAATTGCACCGTCCATTATAGCTGGGCAGCAAGAAAATTACGAGGAGAAGATAAGAAGTGCAGAACGCGGAGGAGCAGACATTATACATCTTGACATCATGGATGGTAGATTTGTCCCTAACACTACCTTCTATTCAGATACAATCAAGCAGTTAAGACTTATTACCACACTACCGTTTGACGCCCATCTTATGATTGATAACCCGTTGGCTCATATCCAAGAATATATTGATGCTAGATGCGACATAGTTACTGTTCATGCAGAGGCGTGCACTGAAAGTGAATTTGCGCAGATTACAGATAGATTGCTTTCTAATGGAATTAGCCCCGGTATTGCACTAAATCCGTCTACGGATCTTCCAAATTGGCTTTTTCCCCATTTACAAGAGGTCGATCTCGTGTTAATAATGTCCGTAAACCCGGGTTTTGCAGGCCAAAAATTCATCCCAGAAGTCCTTGCAAAAATGCAGACAATAGATCAAAAGCTAAGAGAGCACGGATTCCAAGGGTATATTCAAGCCGACGGCGGCATCGATGCTACTATATTGCAAGCAGTTTATGAAGCTGGAGCGAGAATATTCGTAGCTGGAAACGCTGTGTATGGGAGTGGCGATATCCATGGCTCAATCATTCAGTTAAGGCATAAGGTAAATGTGGCATTGGAGAGAAAGCTTCTAGAAAAGGCGAACGCGATAGGCATAAGACGTGGCTGGATGAAGACACGGAAACATATATTGATTCCTCTTGCAAACGAACTAGGGATAGAAGAAGAATTACATGCTCTTAAGTAATGAACCAAAAAATGCTGATATGAGAGGAGTGTACGGCGATACACTAGTAGAACTAGGAGCGACTAATCAAAATATAGTCTGTGTGGGGGCCGACACCACAGATTCTCTCAAGATAAAGAAATTTGGGGACTACTATCCTGACAGGTTCTTCAATGTAGGCATAGCAGAAGCGAACCTGGTTTCCGTGGCAGCTGGCCTTGCTATTGCAGGCAAAATTGCGTTCGCAAGTACATATGCCGCGTTTCTCCCAGGACGATGCCTTGATCAAATCCGTAACACTATATGCTATCCCAATCTGAATGTGAAGCTTGTTGTTTCCCATGCCGGTCTAACTGTGGGACCTGACGGGGCATCGCATCAACAAATTGAAGATTTTTCAACTATGAGAGCGATACCAAATATACGAGTAATCGTCCCTGCTGACGCCGTGGCAACGAGGTGCTTGATCCAATCAATAGCCCTGGAACCTGGACCATTTTATGTTAGACTCGCTAGACCATCAAGCGAAGTCATATATCAAGACAACGCGAAGTTCAGAATAGGCACAGGAAACATCTTGCGGGACGGTTCTGATGCGACTATTATGGCATGCGGTCTAATGGTTACAAGAGCACTAAATGCAGCAAAGGTTTTGAAATCGAATAACGCAATAACTTGTCGCGTTGTTGATATGTTTTCAATTAAACCAATTGATTCTCAACTTGTAGCAAGATGTGCTAGGGACACTGGAGCTATAGTAACTGCTGAAGAACATAGTATGATTGGAGGTCTCGGGTCGGCTGTGGCAGAGTCATCTTCAGAGACTCACCCCGTGCCAATTAGACGATTGGGCGTACGCGATACATTCGGAGAATCTGCTAGAGATGAAGAGATCGATGCACTTTTAGAAAAATATGGATTAACCACAAATGAGATAGTGCATGCTGTTATCGAATGCAGGGGTAGGAGCAGGAGATGAAAATATTTCTAGATTCTGCCAATCTACCTTCCATAAAAAAATATAACGATATGGGGCTCGTCGATGGGATCACCACTAACCCAACTTTATTGTCTAAAGAGAAAGAGAATCCTGCTGACTTGATGCGAGAAATTGTTAGGATTGTGAGGGGGCCAGTAAGTCTAGAGGTCGTCGGTACAAAAACAGAAGAAATGGTAGAAGAAGCCCATCGGCTAATGAAGTATGGCCAAAACGTTGTTGTTAAAATTCCAATGATGTCTGATGGTCTAAGAGCTATTAGACAATTATCTCTGGATGGCATCCCTACTAACGTGACTCTTGTTTTCTCTACCAATCAGGCAATATTGGCCGCGAAGGCTGGTGCATCTTATGTAAGCCCATTTATAGGAAGACTGGACGACGCAGGGCAGGACGGCATGTCCATTATAAAGGAAATTGTTCAGATCTTTAGAAACTATGACTTTAACACAGAAGTCCTTGTGGCCAGTGTAAGGCATCCACTCCATGTTATCGAAGCGGGGAAGATAGGAGCACAGATCGTGACGCTGCCCCCGGATATATTGGCAAAAATGATAATGCATCCGCTAACAGATAAGGGCTTGGCTGCTTTTCTTGATGATTGGGAAAAATTAAAAAAAGAGAAGCCCAACGTTGGAATTTAATTGCGAAGTAAATATATCACTTTTTGTGGTATGTCTTCCAATCTGCTGACGGCCAAGCTTCTCTCATAATTCAAATATTTTAGATTATGGCCTATACTTATTGCATCGTTCAAGTTCCTGCCTAAGCCAAGTGCTACCATATGTATGCCCATTTTCCGATATGAAAGCACCATTTCACGGACTGCATCAAAGTCGGATGGCTCGCCATCAGTCAAGGTCACCATAATATCCGGCTTAAACGATTTTGCTATTCCCTGCAATAAGCCATATATCTCTGCAAGGGGTGTGCCGCCGCTTGCACGTATCTGGGCCAGTCTACGCGGCCCTGTTGCAGACCACTTGAGCTTTGGTGGCTTTATTATCCAACACCTCACCCGTCCTGATTCCGTACTGAAAGCGTAGACAGCAAATTCTATTCCCAGATAATTTAAGGCTTCGCATAAAGCGACAGTCGCTCGTTTGTACTGCAATTCCACCTCTTCTATACTACTAGAATGGTCTAGCACGATTGCAACTTTTGTTTTGATGGAGAGTTTAAAGTCAGTCAAAAAATTCTTAGGCAACATTTCCGTGTAGCTCTCAGCATCAAATTCCTCCCCTGATTCCTCGTGTCGCTCTATCCAGCCAGTTTTCCAGTCCCTGAATTTAGCCTTCACCTTTCGGATTAAATCAGCATCGTATATTGGAGAGGGATCAATATCCATTATTTCGGGAACGCTTAAGCCTAGGTTTTCCAGACTCTCATAGCCCTTGTTTTCGGTTTTCTTACTCTCTTTAAGCAGGGTCTCAAATTCGTGCAGCACATCACTGCCTTCAATAATTTTTCTTGAAGTTTTGTCTGGATCAGTAGCCTTAGTATTCCTTCTAACGATCTTTTCTATTTGCTTTACAAGATCGTTCTGATTCATCCCCAAACCCGTTATTCGTGTCTTAGGCGCAAGGATAGGGACAGAAGTTAACGCATCTAATTCCAGCATTTTGATTAAAGTTGAGATATGTCTTTCAATCCACTCGGTATGATAGTTATTCTTGACTGCATCATGGACTATCTCGTTCGCAAAAGAAGATGCCTTCTTTACTTTCTCCAAATCGTTGCCGTACAACTCGCCTTTAAGATAACCTGTAAGAAAGTATTGGGAAAAGGCCTCAATAATCTTGCTCTTTCCATAAACGGAATTAAGGAGCGGACGTGCGAACCAAGACATGCCTTCATTGAAGATGAGCTCTTTCATCATTCCTTCCCAAATCTGTAGTCCTAAGATTTCTACTCGTTTGGTTTCAATAGTATTCAGTAGAAATCCAAAGGCGTGTTCATAACTTAAGACTTTGGTTGAATAGTGCATACGCATAGATTCGTACCACAATCCGACCCGCCATTGCCTGTATTGCTGGAAACTCGTACCGAGATAATAATTGAGAAAAGGTAATGTAATTTGATTCTTATCAATTTTTGCTAGTGGCATTCTATCTTGAGTTAAGATTATAACGGTCTTGGGATTGTAAGACCATCGTCTACTCAAGAAGGTTGCAATATCAAGCAACACGTCGTTCCGCATATGTGTGTAGTGAAGCCCTAACGGCTGAGACGGTGTTGGCATATTCTAGTCTACAAATATTGATGTTATCATATCCATTACCTTTTGATATTCAACTTGGCCCCACTGGTCGTAAGCATTGGCATAAACAATCTCTGCGGCCTGCTTTGCATTGCTTCCGGCGTTAAGAAGTTTCGCAAAAGCGATTGACTCCCTCAAACTAGGACTATAGTATAATTCTTCAACAGCCGCTGCTTCGCGCAAATTCTTTGCAAGTTTGATCGCGCGTTTCATGTCATCAACCCTAGATTTATCGACTGTCGTATGACGTTGTACGATCTCGAGTTCTATTTCTTCGGGAGGATATTCTAATCGCAACCTAATCGGAAATCTGCTGAGAAGCTGAGGAGGCAACTCTTTAGTTCCAACGTGGGAAAGAGGATTAATTGTTGCAATTACTGACCAATCATTATTAGCATTGATAATTTGTCCTTCTGCTTCTTTTAATATTATCTGTCTTCTGTCATCAAGTGCTTCATCTAATCGCAATAATACGTCAGCCTCGGCCGCATTTAATTCGTCAAGGTACAAAAGACCACCTTGTCGCATAGATTTCACGAGTATCCCTTCTACGAAGCTAATTTGTCCTTTTTCAAGAGTCTTCGAACCAACTAGATGAGACTCTCTCGTACGTAGGCTAAAATTTACTGAGAATAACTCCTTTTTTAGTTCTGAGGCAAACTTCCTTACAAGGGTAGTTTTGCCTGTACCCTTTGGCCCTATAATCAATGCAAAGAGGCCTGCGTAGTAAGCTTTACTTAATATTTCAAGGGCATTATTCCAATCAAGATAGTTGATTTCGATTATCTTAGCCGTCATCCGTACTCAAGACAATCTCTTTACATAAAAACCAATAGTTGCAAATGGAACTTGTCTCATTAGGTAACCATCGATCGAGAGCCAATGGTAATTTTCTTATTTCTAAGGTAGTCTGTAAGAAGAACTTTATCGATTGTTGTTGGGTTTATGTAATAAGATCGACCTTTAACATATCTTTCCATCTCATTGACATAGCTCAACAACGAATCTTCTTCACTGATCATGACTGTATCTATTTCGATTCCCATCATGTGACATTTCTTTGCTTCAAGGATTGTCCTCTCTCCGATATATTGGTCAACTTGTTTGTACCGATAACACAGGTAAACAAGCTGTCCAGCAGCAAATTCAAGTTTGAGTACCTGTCCATCCTTATCATTTGAGATATCCCGAGCCTCGTTACCAGGAATATAGAAATGAGAATATGGTCTTTCTGATAGAATTTTATCCTGTTCTTTTCTATCATCTATAAAACATGCGCTCGGATGGCCATCGGTTATGAGCACGATCCGTTTGTTTAAAGCTCCATCCTTCTGAAGTATTTTGCTTGCCAATCTAAATGCAGACTGATAATTTGTGTAATGTAAAAAGTCAGAACCAGGTTCAAATGTCTTGAGATACGGTATATCCTTAGGAGCAACCTTTGATGCCAAAGCCCCAAAACCAACGATATAGATGGAATCGGATGGGAAGAACTTTTGGTTAAGTAAAAAAAGACTCCAAAGAGATCTCTTTGCTGCTTCAATCCGACTCATGTCACCGAACATTGAAGAATAGCGCATGGTTGAACTTAAGTCGATACAATAAACAACTGCAACTTGAACGTCTTGAAGCGTTTCATACTGTTCTAGATCATCCACTTCGACATCTAATGGGATTTTAAGCTGGGGATTCTTCTTTGCAAGTCTGTGCACAGTATTCAATAGTGACTTTGGAACGTTTACTAGTCTAATATCATCGCCGCGCTCATAATTTCTACTTGTATCCAAAACTATGGTCCCTCTACCTAAACTAGTCGTTTCGTGGAATCCCAAATCACCTTTTTTTAAGGCCCGCATGACGTCACTTAAGATTTTCCCGCCGATGCTCATGAATCCCTTACTCGTCAGCCATCTCTTCGAATCCTTGAGATATCCTTTTTGAATTAACTGTGTCACAATAGGAGTCCCAGAAACCGGTATTCCCTCTCTTTTGACATCTGTTTCCTGTCCTCTAGTCTCCTTATATTGTGTGGTGGCTGTTTGTTCATGTTGTTTCTGCTGAAATAAAGATTGCAGTGATCGTTCAAGGTCTTGAATAGTCGGAGTTTTTTCCCTTAGAATCTCTCTGCCAATGACTTTCAGCATCTTGTCAAGTAGATCGTTTGCGATCTTCGCTTGTTCTAGGAGTGTCTGATATTTATCGCCACCGTTCTCAGTCCCAAAATAAACAAATTTTTTTGTATCAGGATTGCTCTTACTGTGATTATTGAATGGCGCCATAGCTGTCTTCCTTTCTATCTAACAATGGTGGTTGCACCCACCTAAGACCTTCTAAGATAACCTCAGTAACCGCCGCAGTAAATTCTCCGTTCTTGTCTTCTCTAATGCGTACAGCCTCGCTCCTAATTCCAAAATTGTTTGCTATTTCAACGAATTTTTTTTGCTCATTCTCTATAACAAAAATTGTCCCATCTATAACTTGTTTTAACTGAGGGAACAATTCTAACTGCGATTCATAATCCAAAGAGTTGGATTTGTTCCTGCCTAGGATAACTTGTGAGACCAAGAACTTCTTGTTCTTTGTGAACTCGTTTTTCAGTTTTGCCAATTGCTCGACTGATAAATTTTGGATATATTCAAAAGAAACTTCCTTTATGGCATTGTCAATAATTGAATTCAATACATTAATCCTAGTTTCGAGATTATCCTCAATCTCCGTTAGCTCAAATTTAACTGACTGATGAATACTATGAATATCGCAAAATCGCGGAATTGCTTCCACAGAGTGCGATATTGATCTCGTTCGTTCAGCCTCGCCAACCAACAGTTCTAAAGAATGAATCGCAACTCTAACACTAACGCCCTTGTCATGATTAATATCACGATGGGTTCTGGCTAACTCTGTTATCTTTGCTACTGTACGAAGCATAAAAACTGGTAGAAATACATTCGTTGCATCTGCGATTCTTGCCTCTTGAAGAATGATTAGCATCTCATCAAGGATATTTCTCGGATAGTGTGTGTTTATGTGACTACGTAATCTATCAAAAAGTGGCTCGATTATCTTGCCCGAGTGAGTGTAGTCTACTGGGTTTGCTGTAGCTATAATCTTCACATCCGGTTTAAAAACCACTGGATATGACCCAGTAGTGAATTTACCTTCCTGTAGGACGCTCAGCAGTGCTACCTGTTTTCGAGGATCGAGGACCGGAAGTTCGTCGATACACAGAATCCCGTGTCTGGCTTGCAACAATTGACCAGAAGAGTAGGATTCGATATCATAAAGTTCAACACCTTTCTTGGCAATTTTAAGTGCATCAATTTGACCAACTAAATCCTTTACAGAAATGTCAGGAGTGGCCAAAATGTACCTGTATCTTTCCGAACCCTTAATCCAATTGATTTTTGTATCCAGCCCGTTGTTTCTGATTATTTCCTCACATTCTTTTGACACGCTAAATTCCGGAGAAGTTCTAACAACTTCGGCATCGTTGAGGATATTAATCATTTGTTCCTCAGGAATTGAAGTGGGAATATCGTTTGTAATACTTCCCCTGACTACTGGAACAAGTGATAGCAAGCTCTCTGCAATGCATTCTGCGATTTTGGTTTTTGCTTGCCCAATCTGCCCGACAAAAAGAATATCATGTCCAGCCAGAATTGCCCTGTTTACTGCCGGAATAACATCTTCATTATATCCAATAATACCAGGGTAAGGATATTCTTGGGTTTTCAATTTAGCAATAAGGTTGCCACGTAGCTGCCTCTCTACTGTAACATGTTTGTAGTTAATTCGTAAAAGGTCTCCTAAGGTTTTAATTTGGGAATAATCTTCAGGAACTCCTGCCATTATTTCCATGTAATGGGGTTTAGAGGCATATGAACAACGGATGAAATCTTCAATAGTCATACTCATGAGTTATCAAGCTGCACTGATAAGCAATTTAAATATTTGAGATAGCTCACTGAGCATCCCTCAACACGTAATTGATATCGATACAAATTGTAAATTACTACGAAAACGCTATTCTTGTCCTGTACGATGCGCGAGAGTCAAACAAATTTAATGGTACTAAATTGCATTAATCTCCTGCTTGCGTGGCAAAAATTCTGTCGAAATAATCAGACTGCTCATAGTTAAGATCATTTGCTTCGCCTTCTATTACGTTGGCTACGTTCTTGGCAAGTCTTTTCTTGTATTCTAGTTGCATTTGGCGTGCAATTTGAATTCGCTGAGCCTGCGGTGATCCAGCGCCATGCATCGATTCAGTCAAATATCCTACCGCGTTTCTTCCGAGTGTCATGTTTTCAATTAATCGCAATAATCTTACTCTGTTTTCAGTAGAAACGCCTTTTCTTCCTCTAAGATATTTTTGTAATAGAGGACCGGTCTCTAAACTCCTAAAGTCTTTTTCAGATGGCATTGTTACCATCAAACCGCCAGCGATATCTTGTGCCAGCCGGCTAATCTCGTATGGAAATCGAGTGACATTGTGCTTACAAACATTTGCCAGCATATCGTCATTCTGATAATTACCTGAAGCCGTTTTGTGTGCTTGATAAGAAGAAGCAATTCCAGCCGCAAAAATTGTCTCATTTAGATGCGTCATCTCCACCAGCTTGTCTTTGATGTGAGATGCGTTAGCTATTCCATTATAATCTGCGACAGCTGCTGCCGCACCGATTAAAACATCTCCAAGACCGGTTTTGCATACATAACTCCTTCTATGATAACATGTGAACCGTTCAACAAGCGTGGACGCAAATTCAACTTCTCCTTCCATAAAAAGTAATTCATTGGGGATGAACACGTTGTCAAAGATGATCATCGCTTCCTGTCCAGAGAATTTGGCGTTGCCCGCATCCATGTCCCCTTCCTCCATACTTCTTGTATCACATGATTGCCTCCCGTAAATGTAAGTAATACCCTTTGCATCAGTCGGTATGGCGCCGACAATGGCATAATCTTTATCTTCTGATCTAAGTCTCATAGTGGGCATTACGATAATCCAATGAGAGTTAATACAACCTGTTTGATGAGCTTTGGCCCCTGTGATGTATATGCCCTTTTCGTCCTTTTTTGCCACGTGGACGAACATATCAGGGTCCTCTTGTTGCGAAGGTGATAGACTGCGATCACCCTTTACGTCCGTCATGGCACCGCCTATCATAAAGTTCTCATATTGGAGCATTTTGATAAATTCAACTAAGCGTTTATGATAAATTGTACCATATTTGGCGTCTATTTCAAAGGTCGTCGAATACAAGGAATTTAGTGCGTCCATTCCTACACATCGCTGGAAACAGGTGGCTGTTAGCTGCCCGAGCTTCCTCTGCATCTTATTTTGGTTAACCAAATCCATAGTGTTCTCCGCAATATGTAAGAATCTGTTTACTCTTATCCCACTAATGGTCGACTGTGCAGAGGCAATTTCAGAGTCTTGATTCGCGACATCATAAGTTTCTGCAACTGCGTTGATGGATGGCCTAATCATGGGATGATCCACAGGCTCCTTTACCAATTCACCAAACAAGTAAACTTTTAAATTTCTGTCTCTTAGGCTTTGAATATATTCTGCCCCATTGCGGATAGGCATATTAATTATATGTATGATATTGATATTATTTATATCTTGTTTAAACTTGCTATCACTTTTTTTATCATGAAGAGATAGACTGGCAAGTTTTGAAATATAAACAGCGTGACCATTTTCGCACCAATTCTGGTATACAGTCTATATCAATATATGCAAGAGACCTGTGACCTCCTGGGCTGGGACCGTTCTCGTATAAATCCGTAATTTTTTTATTGCAACAACATGGCTACACCTTATGGCAACAAAACGGATCGATTTATACAAATTAATACTGGATTGTCCAAATTTCCCCAAGCATGGTGTATTATTCAGAGACATTAGCCCCGTATTTCGCAATAACGAGGCTTTGAACTACATTGCAGACGAATTCGAGAGTATATTGAAGAGTCATAAATTCGATACAATTGCAGGCATAGAATCGCGAGGATTTGTTGTTGCTACTGTCCTGGCATTGAGATTCGGGAAGGGAGTGACCATGATTAGAAAGGCGGGTAAGCTACCAGGCGAAACTATCAGAAAATCATACGAGATTGAATATGGTACTGCGATAATGGAAATTCAAAAGGATGCAATACAGAGAGGTCAGGCAGTCCTAATCGTCGACGACCTGATAGCGACAGGCGGCACTGCTTTAGCTGCAGCCGAACTAGTAAATGAACTACAGGGCAAAATTGCAGCTTTTGCCTTCGTCATAGAGTTGGCTGACCTTCATGGAGCCACGAAGTTAAAGCAAACAGGACACGAGGTTTATTCATTAGCAGTTTATAATTAGTCCATGCATAGAAAACACTCTGCTGACATAGGAATAATTGGCGGCACTGGGATTTACACTGCTGAGCTTTTCGACGTTGAGAAGCAAGTGAAGGTTTACACTCCTTATGGCCAACCGTCTGATCTTATTAATATCGGAGAATTTGGAGGACGAAGAATCGCCTTTATCCCAAGACATGGGAGAGGACATACAATCCCCCCTCATCGAATCAACAGCCGTGCTAACATATGGGCGTTAAGGGAGCTTGGTGTCACACGAATAATTGCCCCATCTGCAGTAGGAAGTTTGAGGCAGGAATACAAGCCAGGAGAAATTGCCATTCCCGACCAGTTTATCGACTTTACAAAGAAAAGGGAATACACTTTTTACGATGGCGGAGAAATTTGCCATGTTTCTGTTGCTGATCCGTTCTGTGACGATCTTCGTAATATTGCAATACAATCTGCTACAAAATTAAAAAATATTGTTCATCCTAAGGCCACATATGTGTGTATAGAAGGGCCACGGTTTTCTACGAGAGCGGAGTCACAATTGTTCCGAGAGGTATTACGAGCTGATGTAATCGGGATGACTATAGTTCCCGAATGCGTTCTAGCAAGAGAAGCAGAGATATGCTACGTTTCCATTTCTATGATTACAGATTATGACGTATGGTCTGAATCTCCGGTAAACTCCAAGGATATCTTAGAACAGTTGAACAAGAATGTTGAGAGGTCAAGGAATTTGATTAGGGAAATGATCACACTAATACCCAATGAGAGAATAAGATGTAATTGCGCAAAAGCGTTAGCGGAATCACTATTGTGAACAACCACCGGTCAAAGACCAGTGGCTTCCTTCTTCATTGTATTCCTGCATATACTAGAGAAGGTTCTGGGCATGTTCACGGTTACCCCTAGATTGGAAGCTTCTCCCAATCATCGGTAAGCATTTTCTTCACCACATTTTTTACATTCGAACAAACCGCTTTTTCTTTTTCTTTTTTGATAGCACATTCGGCAATACGTAGATGCCCACTCTTCAGACACTTTAATCACTTTGATGTCTGCCAAAGCAGTTTTGTATGTTATATATTGAGTTAGTTTATAGTATTGAAATCATGATAGCTTTCTGTTAAGTTTCCTTCCCGTGTTTCGTTTTCTCAAGTCTGAGATTACCCAATACTATCAAAGAATTAGTTTCCAGAGCACTATTGACAATGTCTTTACTATTCTTGTGCACTATGTCATTTGTAATTCTTGCCTCATTGACCGTCAATTTTCTTTATGGTTTCAAATGCTTTCTTTATATTTATTTTCGTCTTAACTTGAAAAAATGTCTCAAATCTTTATGGGTGACATTTAGATTACGATGTTTGATGGGTCTTTAAGCTTTTGCGTCGACATTTCAGATCTATAGCTACTCCCGAAGTTTTAGATTTTCAGGAAGAATTACGTCACCCTCAATTATCTTTCTTTGAACAGCCAACTGCACTTTGTCAGGTTCGAAGCCCATTTTTCTAATTTCTTCTGTGGCCTTTTTCGATAGTCCGAGACTAACATTGTGACCTCCAATTCTTCCAAATGCAATTGCCTTAAATTTAAATTCTTGCTCCTTTAAGACAAAATGGCCTATCAACTTGCTTGCAACTGCGCCTCCTCTGGCATTGTGAATAAAAACAGCCAATTCAATATTATCGTCCGGATCATTTCGTCTAATCATCTTGCTTTTTTCTCGTTTGTTATATCTACAGTAAGATTTACATTTTTTTCAACAAGAAAACTCCACCACTCGTTATCAATAATTTTGTATTCCTTAACGTCAACTTCAATAATAGACTCATCATCTGTATCGGTGAACTTGAACTTACCTTGCTTTATCAACTTAACTAACCTCCATCTGTCGCGGCCCTCCCTTTTTCTGCTTATTGCAACGGTCCATTTCTTATCTTTATCAATCTTGGGCATTCCAAGGTAATCCGCGATCTCTAGGACTCCTAACCTTTTTTCTTCACAAAATAATTCTTTGGTTATCACGCTTCGCCATATATCGACAGCTCCAACAGTTTTTCCACCTTCATTAACGTTTATAACACCAAAATAAACGATCTTGTCTCCATCTGTGTGTTCTACAGCCATATTAGTTGCTCACGTTATTCTTATTTAGTTCTTGCATGTTCGAACGGTCGCTCCAGTACCATCCCAATACTATCTATCAGCAGGTTTTTTTTGAACGGAATATTATCTTCTCCGCAACGTCTTCGATAACGGTTGGAAATAGCAAATCTAGGATGCAGCGATTCATACTCTGATTGAGAAATGTTGATAATCATACCTTTCTCAACTAGAGAATTTGCCACATTACTAGCCTCATTTTCGGATAATTCCAACGACTCGGCTATTTTTGTCACATCCTTCCTGCCATTCTTCACAATAACCAGAAACGTTTTTGACTCTTTCTTAGTCAGCTTTAATTCCGATATAAGAAATTCTTCAACATTGTTAATATTGACTGACAACGATTAAAGATAGTGCTAGAGTGTATAAAAATACCCTTAATAGTTAATTCTCAGGCACATATCATAGAATGACAATAACCAATTTGCGACACATCTAAGGCACAGGTATGAATTTAAAGGATGTATCTAAACTATTGGTTAGCAATGGTTGTTACAATCGATTTATCATACATGCCAGATAGACTAAGATCCATAATTCAGAAATCGATTGATCAGAAATGTCATCCAGATCAGAATGAAGGTATTATTATACTACAGAACGAAAGTAACACGGGGAAAGTTAAAAGCATGTTGGAGGAAATCTTAAAGGAAAACACTATACAGGATTTTGTCGTCACGGAAAACACTGAAAAGGAGAACGAAATTGCGCTTTTGAAAAAAGGAGACCTTGAACAACTGGGAATATACCTCTGCACACACTGCGGAGTTGCGTTCGGGAGCGAGATTCAACGAATCGTGCATCAACGAATACATTATTTTGGTTGACTTTTTATTTTTTCCTCGTTTTAGTCGAGAAGCATGAATAGTAGTTTTATCCTTTCCATGGATGTTGAACCTTCAATTTGTATTGCAAAATTGTGTTACGAACTGATGATCCTATACGTCATTTATCGGGCTGAATCGAGTTAACACCCATAGAAATCTCAACTTAATGGTTCCATTCGTCTATAAATCTTCTGTATCATCCATATATCATGAACCATTTTTATAATCGATAGACAAACCCCTAATATTATGCTATGAACTACTTATAAAACAGTTTATTGTTATCCTTTCTATGTTAAAACCAAAACACTTCTTAGTTGTGGGAATAGTTGCTGCGCTTGGAGTAACTTTAGGAATGGCTTCTACCACGGCATCGGTTTCTGGCCAAGGGGCCGTCGTTGCAGCTACGATGGTTCCTAATGCATCAACTCTTCTTGGCGCCGAGGGTGCAAAAGCCTTCTCTCCAAACCCAATAAATGTGAAAGTCGGTGATAACGTGACATGGACGAACAAAGATACACAGGCTCATACTGTCGTCTCTGGAACTGGAAGCTCTGATCCTAATAAAGGAAAACTGTTTGACTCGGGATTGACAACACTCATACAACCAAACAAATCGTTTTCTCATAAATTTACGACTGCAGGAGATATTCCTTACTTCTGTCAAATACATCCAAGCATGGTTGGAAAGGTAGACGTAACGTAAACCTCTCCATTTTTTAATTTTCAATTAATTTATGTTATAAGCTAATTCAAAGGGTTTATGTTGCTTTACCATATTTCGACTATCGCTCACTGCACGATCTTCCCCTCTTTCTCCAATCCTTCACCTTCCAACGCCACCGTCATAACTTTCACCGTAGAACAGTCAAAATATCGTTTGTCCATAGTAGAAAGAATGTTGCAGACTAGCGTTACTTATGAACCATAACTTCTGAAACATGGCATTGCCAAGACCATCAATTAAATATTATAGTGCATTAAAAATTTAATTTATCGCTAAATGTGTAATGATGGACGTTTTAATTCCTGGAATAATTAAAGCGTCCAGTGTTATACGCAATACGAACTGGCTTGCTTTCGTATCCATTTTTGTTATACATAATCACCCTTCTCTAATAAACGTGATACATCGACCATTTATGAGATTATTCCTACGAAGTGTCATTCACAGAAGTTGTGTGTCGATCCGATCGCATGCGAGCATACGTCATATCTAGAAGCAACTAAGAATCATTTCTAGTTTTAGGATGTTTCCGTTAATGTGGTAGAATCATTCTATTGCTTTTAGGAAAAAACAAAAAAACTGAGCCAATGCAGGATGCAGTATGCAATATACGCTATCGTTTTAGTGGATTAGATGTTTGTGGATACTGGGTTAAGTATCAGATATACAAGCCTCGTTGCAACCACGAAGCTATATAATACATTGATGCAAATTTGGACCAATGAAGGATTCCTCAAAACCGACGCATAGGATCGCCGTTCTAGACGAGGAACTATGTCAACCCAAAAAGTGTGGTCTGGAATGTATCATTTATTGCCCGGTGAACAAGACTGGGGGTGAATGTATAGTACTGAGCGACGACAGTAGAAAGGCAATAATTTCAGAGGATCTTTGTACCGGTTGTGGCATATGCGTAAAAAAATGTCCTTTTGACGCGATTGTTATTGTTAACCTAGCTAGAGAGCTCGGGGATGAAAAAATTCATCAGTACGGCATTAATTCATTTAGACTATACCATCTTCCAACTCTTAAGAAAGGAGATGTTGTAGGTTTACTCGGAAGAAACGCCATAGGTAAATCCACTATAGTGAATATATTATCAGGATCAATCACACCTAATTTTGGTAATTACGACTCTCAGATAAAATGGGACAAAGTTATTGAAAAATTTCACGGTACTGAATTGCAATCTCATTTTGAGAAAATTGCTCGCGGCGAGCTGCGAGCCTCAATTAAACCTCAGTTAGTTTATCTTATTCAAAATGCTTTCAAGGGAACCGCTAAAGAACTGATAAAAAAATATGACGAACGAAAAGCAGCCGACGGACTGGTTGATGATCTTGGGTTACGAAATTTGCTTGAGCGCAATGTTGGAAACTTGAGCGGTGGTGAGTTACAAAGATTAGCAGTCGCAATTGCCGCTGCTAAAGATGCTGACTATTACTTTTTCGACGAACCGTCATCATATAACGATGTTTACCAAAGACTTGTTGTTGCAAGAGTGATAAGGGGCTTGGCTAATGCAGGCAAGAGTGTCATGGTGGTCGAACATGATATAACACTGCTAGACTATCTCTCAGACCACATACATATCGTATATGGGGAGCCAGCTGCATATGGCATAGTTTCAGGCCTCCAGGCTACAAAGCTTGGCATAAATAACTTCCTAGAAGGATTCATACCTGCAGAGAACGTACGCTTTCGTGAAAAAGCCTTCAGATTTGAGACCACAAGCTTGGCTGAGGACATGGTTTTGGATACTCCAGTAGTGAGCTATTCCGACCTAACCAAATCGTTCTCATCATTTCATCTCAAAATATTGGCTGGAAGAATTCGAAATGGAGAAATCGTAGGTGTTACTGGTGCCAATTCCCTAGGAAAGACCACATTCATGAGAATGATTGCAGGACTAGACAAGCCTGATTCTGGTATTATAGAGATTGGTACAAAAATTTCTTTCAAACCCCAATATCTTTCTCAAGATTACGATGGCAATGTCTATGCTTTGCTTTGTGCAGCATGCGAAGGCATATCCGATATTTCTTCGATGGAAGAACAAATTATAATTCCAACCGGAGTCAAAAAACTCTATGAACGGAATGTCAGGAATCTTAGTGGAGGTGAACTACAAAAGGTAGCTATAGCGGCAACTTTAATGCGTCCAGCTAACATCTATGCCCTAGATGAACCGTCAGCATTTTTAGATGTGGAAGATAGAATCGCATTTGCAAAATTCTTACAACGATTTGTAAGGGCCTATGGTAAATCTGCTATCGTAATCGATCATGACATGCAACTGATAGACCTCGTAGCTAATTCGTTAGTAATTTTCGATGGCAACCCAGGTTTGGAGGGTTTGGCGAGCCAACCAATGCAGAAAGAAGTAGGGATGAATAAGTTTCTAAAGGAACTCTCCATCACATATAGAAGAGATGAGAATACAGGTAGGCCCAGAATCAATAAGGAAGGTAGTCGATTAGATAGATCGCAAAAAGATTCCGGAGATTACTATTACACAAAAAAACCTTCTGGATAGTTATGCCACATATGTTGAAAGAGGTTTTAGCCAATTACCTACCCCCATCAGAACTGCACGAGATATCCTCCGCATTTGACGTAATTGGAGATATAGTTATTATAAAGATTCCAAAGTGCTTAATATCTAAAAAGGAATTAATTGGAGAGGCACTTCTTGACAATGTTAAACCGGCAAAATCCGTCTTCATTCAAACATCCGCAATCAAAGGAGACTTTAGAGTACGTAATTTAGAATTACTTGCAGGTGCGGATAAGACTGAAACAGAATACAAAGAACACGGATGTCGATTCAAAGTAGATGTTGTTAAAGCATATTTTTCTCCAAGATTATCAACAGAGAGATTGAGGGTGGCAAAGATGGTACGTGACAATGAGGTAATTACTAATATGTTTGGTGGAGTAGGAACATATTCCATTCTGATGGCTAAAAAGAACAAAACGTGTAAAGTCTATAGTATTGATTCCAACCCTGTTGCCGCCGAGCTGTGTAGAATCAATGCCAAACTAAACAGGGTTGAAGACAAAGTTATATCCATCCTTGGTGATGCAAGAGAAGTCATAGAAAAACAAATTGGTGGTAAATCCAATAGAGTATTGATGCCTCTGCCAGAAAAGGCCAAAGAATTTGTCTCCTCTGCGATAAAGGCATTAATCGAAGGTAATGGGATAATACATTACTTTGCTCATATAAGGGCAAGCAACAGGAAACAGGGCCTACACGAAGGCGTAATAGACACCGAAGATGCGTTTAGGAATTTTAATCATGACATACTTCAGACAAGAATAGTAAGAGAGGTAGGTCCAAGATTGTATCAAATAGTATCAGACGTGTATCTCTGTAATGACCAATTTAATTAGCTCATAGCTTGTCACTTTCGGCTTGGCTGGGAGCGGTTGTCATCGTGTAGCCTATCCATGCCAACACTGCTAACAATGCGCCTACTGCGGCTATTATGGTAAGTTTCAAGAATAGTAATCCCAAAGATGTAAAAAGTGTTACGTAAGAATATGCAATAAATACCACAAACGATGTACCAAGAAGACCAAAGCCAAGGATTCTTCCTCGTCCTCTCCTGCTTTTCATCCCTATTTGGACGCTTTTACCATCTTATTTACATATCTTCGAGACATCTCAGAATTGTGCCGTCTCTAGATTCAACCGAGTTCTAGAGCCATCAGGTATGCATCTTCTCCATCCCTATAATATGCGCGAAGTCGAGATTTTATTTGAAATCCTAAGCTTTTTTCATACATTCGAACGGCTGTTTCATTGCTAACTCTAACTTCGAGGTAAATCTCATCAGTCTTCCTACTAATGACACCGTTGATACCTTCGAGCATCAAAGCTTTACCCAGGCCTTGATTTCGGTGTTCCTGTAAAACTGCAACAGAAACGACATGACCCTTCTTTACGAAACCCAATCTTCTAAAATTCGAGAAACCGAATTCAATCTTACACATGATATACCCAATTATTCGGTCATAAAGTTCAGCTACGATAAAGGATTCAGGTAATTCCCTCAAGATCGATTCAAAAAAGTAATCAGAATAATGTTCGGGAAGAGTAAGCATATTGATGTCTACCACCGTCTGCAGATCCTTTTCCTCGCAGCGACGGATCATGTAAGGGCCAACTCTTCGGAGAGCTGTTTGCAATTGTAAGCATAAACACAGTTCAAATTATTTAACCTTATCAGCCTTAAATTATAACGAATTTTAGTGCCGATCCCAAAAAACTATCATCGCCCGATAATCTCGCAGAACTATTATTCATAATTATTTACGGTGTCACCTTAGACAATCCTTTTTAAGTAAGTCAGGAAATGGTTTCACTACATATGGTCTGCGGCAAAGAGATCCGAATAAGGAGACTCTTGAAGAAGAGCAAGATGCTTTGTATTCCGATGGATCATGGGATCAGCAACGGCCCTATCATTGGCTTGGAGAATATCCATGGTATGATTTATCAATGCGAGAATGCGGGACTCACCTGTGTTCTGGTAAACAAAGGCATCATAAAGACAATGCCAACTCCCATAAATATTGGCTTAATATGTCATTTGTCAGGAAGCACGGTATTAGGGTCATTCCCAAACAAGAAGGTTTTGATAGGCAGTGTTGAAGAAGCATCGAAGTTGGGTGCCGACGCAGTATCTGTTCATATAAACATCGGCGGAAAAGAAGAACCTGAAATGTTGCACGATTTAGGTATTATCTCGGATAAATGCGATGAATGGAGTATGCCACTTGTGGCAATGATGTATCCAAGAGGAGAAAATATCAAAAATCCTCACGATCCGCAAATTGTTGCTCATGCAGCAAGAATTGGGGCAGAAGCCGGCGCCGATTTGGTTAAAACTCTTTATACAGGAGATGTCGGTTCCTTTAGACAGGTTATAAAAAGTTGCCCAGTCCCTATTGTGATAGCAGGTGGACCGAAGGTCACTACCGATCAAGAAGTTTTTGAAATGTGTGCGGGGGCAATGGAGGCAGGAGCGAGCGGAGTTACGTTTGGTAGAAATATATTTCAACACCCTAATCCGCCCGCGATGGTCAGTTCGTTATATAAAATCATCATAGAGGGGAAAGGTCCTAAGGAGGCCATCTTGCATCTTGACAGACACAAAGGCTAAAGACATTATTGTTAGTCCAACTGTAGCTAAATCCGAGTTAGGAGGTTTCTTGTCAGAGCTAAAGGATGTTAGAATTGTCAATATTGATCCGAAGTTGGCTCCTGGGGTAGGATTCAAAATAATTTTTGAATCGAAAGATGCAGACATGATTATTTGCAAAACAATAGATGAATTAAGGAATACAAAATCGACCGATAAGGTTCTAGGCTTCTCAAAAACAATATTGAGTAATGCAGATCTTGAAGAAGTCATATTGGCATCAACATTAGGTGCAGAGTTTGTTATTGTTAATGCTGTGAACTGGAAGATCATCCCATTAGAAAACATAATCTCCAAACTGCATAAATCTGGAACCAAGGTTTACACCACCGCTAAAAATGCGGCTGAAGTAAGAACAATGTTTGAAATTTTGGAACTAGGAGTTGATGGTGTTATACTTTCTACTGATAATCCCAAGGAAGTTGAACAATCACGACAGTACCTTGATAATCCGACATTCACTATCAGACCTGTCAGAATCTTAGAGGTGAGAGAAGTTGGCAGCGGTGAAAGAGTCTGTGTAGATACAACGTCCATACTAACGACCGGAGAAGGCATGCTGGTTGGAAGCAGATCTAACTTTATGTTCTTAATACACAACGAATCAGAAGGATCTGCGTTCACATCTCCGAGACCATTCAGAGTGAACGCAGGCGCGATTTACTGCTACACAATAATACCAGGTGGGAAGACTAAATATCTCTCGGAAATGGAATCTGGCACGGAGGTCCTCATAGTGAACAAGGAGGGAACGACTCGACGCGTAACGGTGGGAAGATCAAAGATAGAAACCCGGCCCCTGAAATTGGTTAGAGGAGAGATCAATGGAGAAGTTGGAACTGTGATATTACAGAATGCAGAAACAATAACATTTGTGACTGGCGATGCTAGACTCATACCTGTCACAGAGTTAAAAGTCGGCGATGAGATACTCGGCTGTGCGCACCCCCAGACCGGTCGCCATTTTGGAATAGAAGTAGACGAACATATCATCGAGAAATGAATACGATAGTAACGATGATCATGAAATAATTTTTCTTTATTGGAAAGTCGATTATTTTAAAGCATTCGGAATATGGACGAATCGACACTATATCATCGATGCAGGTACAACAAAACCCAGTCGACGTAATAATTGCTGGCAATTGTAAAGATGTATTGAAGAAAATTTCCCCAGATTCAGTACAATTAACGATAACCTCTCCCCCATATAGAAATGCGATTGATTACGATATGCATGCGTCGGGAAACGGGGGATATTACCGTGGCAGGCCTAGAATTGAAACTAACGATTATGTTGAAGAAATGGTTGAGATTTTTAACGATAAGGTGTATAGAGTAACCGCGAACGGGGGTTACTGTTGTATAGTGATAGCCAACGAAGTAACCAATGGGACGATTCTACCATTACCTCATATCGTTTTATCGCAACTTGTTAAACCATTCGGTCAATGGAACCTCCATGAGGAGATTATTTGGCATAAAGTGACAGGAGGTACTAACAGATATGGCTCTTTTGTAATTAATCCATATCCGAAATATTACAGGGCTAATATTATGCATGAGTTCATTCTTGTATTAAGGAAAGGTGACGTGAAGTCAGGTAGAACCCGGCGCGATGATACACTTCCTGCAACACATGAGGAATGGACAAAAGAGATTGCAAATTCAATTTGGCATATTGCACCTGTACCCCCTGGATACATAGCGCATCCATGTCCATTTCCGGAAGAGATCCCATACAGACTTATGAAGCTATACTCTTATGAGGGAGATACAATTCTAGACCCTTTCAATGGCAGTGGTCAAACCACAAAAGTGGCATCGCATTTCAACCGACGGTACATCGGAATAGAAATAGTTAATGAATACATAAAACTAGCGATGGCAAGACTTGTTGAGGAACAACTGCACATAAGATCTGAAGCGTTGATTGCAAACTGGAAAAAAATTCCGTCGCATTGTTTGAATGATTTATAGCGTTATCATCTTTAATTATGTGTTCGTACTATAATAACATGTATTGGCAGGATATAGCTCATCGAAGATAAAGTCTCCAAAATCAAATCGATGCAGCCGGTGCGGACGAGTGTTCGACAGCATGGAAGCTTTGAGTGCGCATGAACGAATGGAACATGACAAATTAAGTCATCCGCCAGCGGGAGTCGGGTAATAATCGCTAAGTAAAACTAAAGAAATGTTTCACCAAAGTAGAGATGAAGCTTAAAAATATAATCTTATTTTATATGTATATGCTGTAACTACTTCTACTAGCAGGTATAGAAGATGATTGATCATTGACTAAGATTTGTGTTTCAATAACGTCATCAACCCCTGAAGACCTAAAGAACCAAATCATGCAAGCCTTTTCCTATGGAGCAGACTTTGTCGAAATTCGATTCGATTTTTTGATGCCTGCAGATATGCAAGAATCCTTAAAGATTGTGGAAAGCATAAGAAACAGGGCAGTGTTCACACTCAGGTCAGTTCAACAGAATGGCAAATTTACCGGGAAAAATGAAGAAAGAATTTTTTGGTTAAAGCAACTCGCCCTATCGCAGCCAATGTTGCTCGATGTTGAACTCCATACTTTGCGTGACAACGACGAGTTAGTAGACTTTTTTACAGAACAAAAAACTCCCATATTAGTTTCCTGGCATGATTTTGAAAAAACGCCTACGAATAGCGAACTCATAGATCTTTTAGGAGAAATGAGGATATACAGCAATTACGTAAAGCTCGTTACCGCTGCCCGAAATGTTCAGGACTGTATACGACTTCTCGATCTGTATAACGTCGCAACCGAACTCAATTTAATATCCTTCGCCATGGGGGAAATAGGAATTTTATCGCGCATTCTATGTACAATCTATGGAAATGCTCCTTTTACTTATGCTGCTTTGGAAGAAGCATTTGTACCAGGTCAACTCACAATACAACAAATGAGAAAGTTATACGATATGATTGGTCTCAGCTCAGGCAGAATCAATGCAAGGCCAGTTTAAGACGTATTGTATCATCGGCGACCCTATTGATCATTCGCTATCACCCGCAATGCACAACGCCGCATTCAACTCCATTGGCCTAAACTCCATTTATATTGCATTTCGAGTTCCTAATGGGGAGCTCGAGGTTTCTCTTCATTCTCTTCGTGCTACCAAAATATCTGGCTTCAACGTCACAATACCACATAAGGTTGATATCATACCATATATTGACGAACTGGATCCGTCTGCCAAGATAGCTAACGCAGTTAACACTGTTCACCATATTGAAGGAACTTTCAAGGGTTATAACACTGATGTCCAAGGATTCATTGAACCACTGCACAAACGTCGTATAAGCATGAACGGAATGAAAATTCTTCTCATAGGATCTGGGGGAGCAGCGCGGGCAATAGTCGCTGCACTTTCCAACGAAATAGGAATTTCTCACATAATAATTGCGAATAGGACAAAGAAAAATGCGGATGAACTCATATCAATGGCATCTGACCTTGGCTTAAGAGCTGACTTTACAAGTATGGAGAATTTAGGAGAACATGCGCTGAAGTCAGATTTAATAATCAATTCTACCCCTAGCGGGTTGAATGATGAGCAAAGTATTGTGGACTATGACCACATAAGTAAGGACAGTATCGTTTACGATATCGTGTACAGACCAATGGTAACAAATTTAATTGAACAGGCTAAAAATGCAAAAGCTACGGTCATTTACGGATATGAGATGCTCTTGGCTCAGGGAGCTAGAGCATTCGAGATCTGGACAGGAATAAATGCGCCCCTAGAAGCAATGAAAAAAGCTCTTTTTGGTCATTTCGGTGAACCCTCCTGATAAAGAAAAGAGTACGAGCAACTGTACGCGGCGCAATTTCGATCGTAAATGCAGTTGCGACTTTTAGTGGCTCTGCACTAGGAATCTCTCTTAGAGTTACAGCAGAAGCTTGCTTGAGAGCCGGTGAAGGCATTCGATCCCAAGCTGTCAACGGAAAACTTATACGCAATATAGTTTACAACACGATACCAAAGGAGATACTGGCTGAGAATTCAGTTTACATAAGTGTGAAGTCAGAGATACCTATAGGATTTGGATTGAAAAGTTCTAGTGCTGTTTCAGACGCTGTTGCATTGGCTTGTAGTAAACTTGTTAAAGAAGAAATAGAAGACCACGCTGTTTTAGATAGTGCTGTTCTTGCATCTTTGGATGCCGGAGTAACCACAACAGGAGCATACGATGACTCTACTGCTTGTTATTTTGGTGGATTCGTAGTAACTAATAATCGTACCCGCGAACTAATACATCATGAAAAGGCCCCGACCAACCTCTCTGCAATAATCTTCCTTCCTAAAGCCACACGAAGAGGAAATATAATTAAGCTTAACATAATGTCAGATCTATTCGGAGAGGCGTTCAAATTGGCTAAGGCCGGAGAATATTGGAAGGCGATGAATCTCAACGGCATGCTTCTTTCAACCAGTTTATCTACGGAATATGAACCCGTTATAGAAGCAATGCGAGCAGGTGCATTGGCTGCGAGCATGTCGGGCAACGGCCCGGCTATTGCAGCCGTATCGTATGATCAAGATATCGAAAATATTAAAGCCGCGTTTACCAAGTTTAACGGCAGCGTGATTGTATCGAAAATCAACAATGAAAAGGCAACGGCGGAAACATTAGTTGGTTAGAATTCTGGTTACGAATTCAAGAATTAATGGCATTATAAGATGTCCATCAAGCAAAAGCTACACACACAGGGCATTTGCGATTGCGTCGCTTGTAGACGGCGAGTCTACTATTAGGAACCCTTTGCTCTCCCGTGACACACTTGCCACTATTTCAGCTTGTAGGGCCCTAGGAGTCATAACAAGACAGGATAATTTTGTGGTGCATATAAAAGGTAGACATAGTTTTGTAGTGCCAGAAAATGTGGTCAACGCAGAGAATTCCGGTACGACCATAAGACTAATGACCACTATGTCTGCTCTAGTAAAGAAAGGGCTTACGGTTTTAACTGGTGACGAAAGTCTTCGTAAGCGGCCCATGCAGCCATTGTTGGATGCTCTCGGCAAATTGCGGGTACAAGCCTATTCAACCAAAATGGACGGTACCGCTCCGCTCATAGTTAGAGGAGGAGGGATAAAAGGAGGAATAACTGCTATAGACGGAAGTGTTTCAAGCCAGTTCATCTCATCTCTTCTAATATCGGGTGTATACGCTGATAGCACCGTTGTAATAAAAACCAAGGGACAACAAGTTTCAAAACCATATATCGAGTCCACTCTTGCAACAATGGAAGCATTTGGTGTTAAGGTGCACAACGAGGGTTTCAGAGAATATCACCTCCCCTCTACATCGTATACGACAACCACATTTGATGTTCCCAGCGATCTTTCAAGCGCTGCATTGATTCTTACTGCAGGCCTTCTGTTGGGCGATGAAACGACAGTGACTGGAATAAAATTCTCTCTTCCTCAAGCTGATTCAGGCATACTGGATATCATTAGGATGATGGGAGGAAAAATAAAAGTTAACAGACAAAAAGGTGAAATTCGAGTTTACGGCACTGAACAGTTGTACGGTGGGAACTTCGACCTTTCCGATACTCCCGATCTTTTGCCTGTTGTTTCTACATTAGCTCTTAAGGCAACGTCCCCAGTCAAAATAACTGGGATTGCACATGCAAGATTAAAAGAAACAGACAGAGTCGCAAACATTGCCTCTCAGTTAACAAAATTAGGGGTAATGATTAAGGAGGAAAAGAATGAATTACTGATAAGTGCTCCTAAAAATTTGAGAAATGCGTCGTTGGAAGCTTTCAACGATCATAGATTGTTTATGGCATTTACTATCGTCGCAATGCTAACTAAAAAATCTACGGTTGCAGGCGCAGAATCAGTTGATGTATCATATCCTAACTTTATCCAAGACATTATAGAACTAGGAGGAAAAATTAAACTAATGCCAGATCGCGAATAATAATATTTTTTGATGTACTCACGTGATTTCAAACTCCAACCAGACTAGCCAGAATTCCTATTAGTAGTCGAAGTAAAATTTGAGAAAAGCCAATATATATAGAACCTGAATAAGTTTGCCTGACTACAGTATATGTCAGGAAATATACTCGGCGAACGATTTGTCACATTGAGTTTCGGCGAGAGTCACGGTAAATGTGTGGGAATGGTGGTGGATGGATGCCCAGCAGGTCTACCACTTGGTGCGTCAGATATCCAGTCGCAGCTGGATCTCCGAAGACCAGGCACATCTGCCATCACGAGTCAGAGGAAAGAAGAGGACAAGGTTGAGATCATATCTGGAATTTATAATGGATTTACGACTGGTGCACCGATTTGTATGCTGATCTGGAATCAGGACCAAGATTCAAGACCGTATGAATTAATCAAAACAATACCCAGACCTGGACATTCTGATTATCCGGCGATGATAAAATATGCCGGGTTCGCGGATTATCGGGGAAGTGGAAGATTTTCGGGCAGGCTAACGGCTACTTTGGTAATGGCAGGTTCGGTAGCTAGGAAATTACTAGAATATTCACTCGGGATAGAGACAATAGCCTATACAAAGGAGATCGGGGGTATCAGGGCAGAATCGATTGACTTGATCGAGGCCAAAAAGAACAGATACATAAATGACGTAAGATGCCCTGACATTGCGACAGCTGAAAAAATGAGAACCGCGATCATGGAAGCAAGGAGGGACGGCGACTCGCTTGGGGGTATTATAGAGTGTATCAGTACAGGACTACCTGTCGGGCTGGGAGAACCAATATTCGCATCCTTGGAGTCTGACCTAAGCAAGGCTCTCTTCAGCGTCCCAGCAGTCAAGGCAGTGGAATTTGGTTCTGGTTTCAACGGTACTAAGCTCCGAGGATCGGAGAATAATGACGCCTATATTAAACAAGAGGGCAGGATAGTTACAACCACTAATAACTCTGGCGGCATCTTAGGAGGGTTATCAAATGGAATGCCTATCGTAATAAGGATAGGTTTCAAACCGGCGTCATCGATCGCCAAAACTCAAAGAACCATTGACCTTTCGACCGGCGCACAAATAGACCTCCATGTTCCTGGGAGGCATGATCCCTGTGTCGTCCCTCGAGCACCTCCCATTATAGAATGCGTTGTATCGATGGTACTAACTGAGCACGCTCTCAGAGGCGGATTTATCCCTCCTGTGTTAAATAGGTGACTAAAGATTAGCACGCCAGAAGAATTAGATAGGATTCGATCAGAGATACGCGAAATTACTTCTGACATCCTACGAAAAGTACAAAGGAGAAATGAGCTCTCTAAGCAAGTCGGCGCAATCAAGAACAAGTTAAACATTGGTGTCAAGGATGAAAAAGTTGAACAGGATATTAGAACATTTATCTCAAATCTTTCTAACGAAATTGGAATTGACCCATATTTCGCTGGAAGACTTTTAAATATTTTATTAGCCGAGTCCACGAGATTACAGGTCAATGACCACCCAGCTCAATTTGAAAGTCATCTTGCTGTATTTATGAACGCGAAAAAGCTCGAAGCTTCAGGGAAAAAAATCATCCATATGGAAGTTGGGGAACCAGATTATCCACCCCCAGAGAATGTAAGAAAGGCTCTTTCCAAAGTTTTTGAATCCAGACAATACCATTATAGCGAAACGAAAGGTATAACCAAATTACGTACAGCTATAGCACAAAAAACTGACAATCATGTAACAACTGATCAAGTGATAGTTACACCAGGCGGCAGATTCGCTGTTTTTGCTGCAATAGCCTCTTTATTAACCGCAGGTGATGAACTGATCTGTATAGAGCCTGCATGGCCTGCATATAGAGAATGTGCTGCGTTTGTTGGTTCAACTACGAATATCTTAAAAACAACCCTAGAAGAGGAATGGAATCCGGATATAAAAAAACTTGAGGACATGATCAACTGCAGTACTAAAATGATTGCGTTGAACTATCCAAATAATCCGACAGGAAGAATTCCTAATAAGAACATCATAGAGAAAATTGTGTCCCTTGCAAAGGATCATAGGATATATCTCCTAAGCGATGAAGTATATTCCGACTATGCATTCAATGGATTCAGTAGCATACTAGAATATGGTTACGAGAAAAGTATCATAATCTCCTCATTTTCAAAAGGCCATGCAATGACAGGGTTTAGAGTTGGGTACGCTATTGCAGAGGAAAATATAATTGATAAAATGGCTAAAGTTCAAGCAACTGGTCTTACCAGTGTTGCAGAGCCAATGCAATATGCTGCACTAGCTGCGATAGAAGAGAGCTCCTCTGAGAATGCGAAACGCATAAAGAGACGACTAGATATCATCTGCAACAAATTACGAGAAATGTCGCTTCGATTTGTGGAGCCCGACGGTGCAATGTACGTCTATCCAAAACTTAGCAATGGGAAACGGGATGTGAAACTTGTACGTAAGGCCCTTGATCTGGGAGTGGCCATTGCTCCAGGAAGTGGTTTTGGAGATTGTTACAGTGAATTTATTAGAATCTCGGCATGCCAGCCAGAAGACCAACTAGAGAAGGGGATGGATTTGTTAAAGGCAGCAGTGTCTTCGTGCTAATACCATATGATAAAAAAAATAGCTATCGTAGGCGCTGGAGGTAGAATGGGCAGATGGTTCTCGAGATACTTTTCTGTAAGAATAGGGATAGCACTGATACTGTATGACATTCACGCCTTTTCTCTAAAGTATTCAGCCAATACGACGATATCTACAGACATTGTCAGCTGCGTCGATAAAGCTGACCTTGTTATTCTATGCGTACCGATCTTGAAGATGCCTCATATAATTCAAGAATGTGGAACAAAAATGAAATCTGGTGCTATACTTGTAGAAATATCGTCAATAAAAAATCGCTCATATAATGAGCTCAAAAGAGTTCCTAATCACGTTAAACCGTTATGTATCCATCCAATGTTCGGCCCTGCAGCACCCAGTGTTGATCTAATGAAAATAATATTAATACCTGTAAGAAATGAAATTAATGAACTGAGAATAGTAAAAGACCTGTTCCGTGGTGCCGACATAAGGGTTGTCCCAGATGCGGAGACACATGATCGGTTCATGTCCATTATTTTAGGACTGACCTACTTCACAAATTTGGTATTCGCGACTTTTGTTTCGAAGCAAGACTACGAGTCATTAAGACAATTCGCTGGGACAACTTTTAAAATCCAGTCGCTTCTTTCCACAAGCATTTTGCAAGATGAACCTGATTTGATTCTCGCGCTCCTCTCACAGAATCCGTCGGTTCGGAAACAAATTCGAAAATATCTTGTTGAAGCCAAGAAACTGGAGAGATTATTTTCGGGACACAATGAATTTAAGATGAAATTAACGCTAGAAAAATTAAAATCTCTTTATCAGGAACGAGAGAATATGGAATTGTCATATACCCAGATGTATCGTATAATCTCATATTTGAATAAAGGCAATAGCGTTCTAAAGACCTTTTGATAAATCGCACGTAAGGAATTTGAACCTTCGTCGTAAGGATAAATCGCACGTAAAGAAATTATAGAGGAACGTTATGCGATTCAACATCATAAGTTGTCCTTTGTACAGCCCCCTTCACCAGTAAAAACCGGTATCACCGATAAATTTCTACTAATAGCACGATTCTTTCTTCGAATAAACGATCAAACTAAATCGGCCATTTAATAACCAAACTACGACAATGGTCTGTTCATACAAACAGTAGTTCGGATGGTCTGGAGCAGGCTGTATTTAAATTTTTGATAACTATTTAATTACCACAATGTGCCTAATATTTTTGTCATTACTGGAATACGTATAACATGTTGCGTAATAAAAATAGCAATAAATACCATTATTTCTAGATGTTACTATAATGCAACTGCACGGCGACGATAGGGAAATTAAAGCAAGGACTAATAGGTTAATTGGTGAAAGCAGCCCTTATCTTTTACAACATGCGCATAATCCTGTCGATTGGTACCCATGGGGAGAAGAGTGCCTTCAGAAAGCAAAAAGTGAGAATAGGCCAATCTTCCTTAGTATTGGATACAGCGCTTGCCACTGGTGTCATGTCATGGCTCATGAATCCTTCGAAGACGAGGAAATCGCTAAGATAATGAATGAAAATTTTATTAATATAAAAGTCGACAGGGAAGAAAGGCCAGACATAGACGACATATATCAACGGGTTTGTCAGCTCACAACTGGCACGGGTGGTTGGCCGCTTTCCGTTTTTATGACTCCTGATCAGAAACCGTTCTACGTAGGCACATATTTTCCCAAATACGGCAGGTATGGAACTCCGGGTTTTGGCACTATTTTAACTCAGCTCGCCGAAGCCTACAGAAATAAGAAACAAGAGATTGATACTGCAACAGTTGAGTTTTTACAAGCGTTGGAACATTCTGCAAAAGATGTTCAAAAACCTGACGGTGTTGTCCTAGATCGTTCAATTCTGGACGAGGCTGCAGTTGGGTTGCTACATATGGGCGATCCAGTTTATGGTGGCTTCGGACAAGCCCCAAAATTTCCTAACTCATCCAATCTTTTGTTTTTGTTACGGTGCTACCATATATCGGGCATTAACCGCTACAAAGATTTTGTCATGTTTACAGCAGATAGAATGGCGGCCGGTGGAATTCACGATCAGATAGGTGGTGGATTCGCACGGTATTCGACAGATCAGAAGTGGCTTGTCCCTCATTTTGAAAAGATGCTTTACGATAACGCATTGCTTGTGCAAGTGTACGCAGAGCTCTATCAGATCAGTGGTGATGAAAAATATCTAGATGTAATTGTGAAAACTTTGGAGTATGTGCGGCGTGAGATGATGTCTCCAGAGAGCGGGTTTTACTCCGCTCAAGATGCGGATTCGGAAGGCGAAGAAGGGAAATTTTACGTGTGGTCAAAACAAGAAATTTTTAATTCACTCGGTGATGAAACAATAGCGAGTATATTCTGCGAATATTATGGGGTTACGCAGGGAGGAAACTTTGAAGGCAAGAACATTCTCAACATTAGATCCTCGTTATCAGACTTATCACAAAGGTATGGCCGTCCGCCTGAGATGGTAAAACGAATTATTAATGATGCATCGTCTAGACTCTTTGAAATAAGAGAGAAAAGGATAAAGCCTGGACTAGATGACAAAATAATAACTGCTTGGAACGGATTAATGATATCTGGTTTTGCAAAGGGATATCGAGTTACCAATAAGAAACAGTATCTGGAGATCGCCGAGAAGACGATCGAGTTCATAGAATCCAAGCTTACGAGAGACGGTTGCAGAATATATAGGACATTTAAGAACGGAGTCTCTAAACTCAATGGATATCTTGATGATCATGCATTCTATGTCAATGCACTGCTAGATGTTTTCGAACTGAATTCAAATCCCACTTATCTAGCAAAGGCAATCAAGTATACGGACGTCATGCTTGAACATTTTTGGGACACTGTGAACGGTAATCTTTATCTTACTTCGGATGATCATGAGCAATTAATTGTCAGGACTAGAAGTTTGTATGATCTCGCGATTCCAAGCGGTAATTCGATAGCTGCATCTAACCTGCTCAGGTTATACCATCTGACTCAAAGAAATGATTACTTAGAAAAAGCAGAGCAGATTATGATGGGAGGTGCCAAATCATCGGCCGAGAATCCTTTTGGATTTGGACAGTTATTGATAGCAATTTATTTGCATGTAAAGAAGATTATCGAAATAACCGTAAGAAGAACAAACAATTTTGGTGAAGGATACAAGATGGCAACGTGGCTGAACAAACAGTTTATTCCTAATGCTATAACTGTCATCACTGGGAGTCATGATCAATCAAGTCAGCTAGAGGAATATCCTTTCTTTAGTGGAATGAATTCAGCAAGAAAAGATGAAATGGACTACGCTGTTATTTGTAGAAACTTTACGTGCTCTCTTCCTATCTATTCGCTGACCGACTTGCAGAAACATATCGAATCTATTTGATGAAAAAGAAATCCATGCCCTATGATCTGTAATATTCTAGGGCTTCCTGATGTCTATTAGGAGTTGTTCACCAACCTTAGGGCTTCCTATCTTCTCATATCGTCTCCTTGGCATTGTGATTTGTACGATCGTCTCTGCATAGGTTTTCACTAGCGTCTGAGGTTGAGAGTTTAAAATTGCTTCTAATATAGGCCTTATCTGTTCTTTCACCTCTTTATCAGTGATAACTCTATCAATAGACTCTAACATCAACTGCTGTTGCGAAATTGTTTCAAGCTCCAGATCTTCACTAAGTGTAAGAGCTACATTGATACCACTATCAGTGATCTGATTAATCCTGTAGCGCAGAGATTCATCCAATACAAGGTAATTAGATTAAAGTATGCTTATAATATTTTGCTTGTACTATAGCCTGATTTGAATACCTTGCAGGTATTACCATTAGCTGATCTTTAGTTTCTTATGAAATGTGTTCAAATCCATATGATGCCAGGCAGTTGATCCTATTTCACTCAGATTCAAGACTGCATCTTGAGAATTGACCCATATCTTTATCTTATTTTCAGCAGGCGACATATTGCCTTATGTAGGTAGACTAAACATTCACGTAGGTAGGTACAAAAAACATTTACGTTCTTGTGAACAACTACCGGTCATAGACCGGTAGTCTCTTTTCAAGTTTCTCTTGTCATCATGGTGTTCCTGTCTACACTAGCAAGAGTTTTGGGTATGTTCACAATTACCCCTACTTTAGAAATATATCCTAAAGCCCGGTAGCCGATATTGAAAGCAGCATTTCTATCGGCATTTTCTTTACCACATTTCTCACATTGAAACAATCCCTGTGTCTTCCTCATACCTTTTTGATAGCATTTTCTACAGTATTGAGATGTCCATTCTTCAGTTACTTTGATTACCTTAACACCTGCAAGCGCGGCTTTGTATGTCAAATATTGAGTAAGCTTATAATACTGAAATTCAATAAAAGGACAGAAGACTAACGTATTGGCTGCCAAAAGAAGACATAAACGTTAGCGTTGGCTTATCGAGTTTCATTTTCTGAGACGAATTCTCGCGATTCCGTTGAGATAGTGGATATATTCAACTGCTGGATTAGTAGCGGAATCAGGCAGTTTAGCGAACAATTGATATTTCCTTGATCCAGAGGCAATTATGCGGACTCGTTTATAATCAGGCTCATAGTCAGCTTGTATATCGGTAGCTGAAGAGATACCACGGATTTCTGCTATGATTTCGTAGAAGTCGGCAGACTCGATGACTTCGGGCTCTGGTAAAGGATTGGCGTTTTCTATTTTTGGTCTCTGCTTTATAGTCTTGCCCATATTAGGAATAGACAGCAACTTTTTCCCTGATGAATACTTCCACGCATATCCTGTTCCAACTCCAGCAATGAATCCACCAATGTGTGCCAAATATGCCACTCCGCCTGACTCCCCTATCAAGGTAAATAGTATTTGCAAAATAAACCAAAAAGGGATGAACGCGACCGCAGGTATTCGTATAGTTGTAATGAAGATCAAAATTATCACTGTATATATTTTCGCTCTAGGAAACATTATCAAATACGCCCCTAAGACTCCTGAAATTGCACCAGACGCGCCTATAGCTGGTACTTCTCCCCCTCCTACAGCAACGGCGTAAATGCTGTGAATCAAAGCTGCAAATAATCCCCAGAAGAAATAGATTGCCAGATATTTAATGTGGCCAAATCTATCTTCGACGTTGTCTCCAAATATATACAAAAATGTGAACTATTCCTCCGTGGATAAACATTGATGTAAAGACTCCTTGCATATCTCCAGCAAGGATGAATTTTGGGATCGCTCCGTACTTGAGGAAAATTTCTGGTGGCCTGTTCATTTGTAAAAAAACCGGTTACTATAACCTCCCAAGTAAATACAGCAGCATTAACCGCTATGAGACAATAGTTCACATAGGGTCTACCGTGAACCCGCGCAGTATCATCATGGATGGGGAACATATTGTTGGTTATTTGGCCAGAGAGGTCAAATCAAA
>JBAVTY010000240.1:0-3238 GCA_049696495.1 Candidatus Nitrosopolaris sp. | reverse complement strand
GGTTAAGGCTAGCATTTGTCGATGGGTTAATCAAGATAAAACTACATAGAATTATGAAAGGTGTTATCAAAACTTGTACAGTTATCAGAGATATTGATAGATGGTTTATTTGTCTCTCTTGCAATGACCAAATTGCGTTGGTGCAGGCAGAAGAATGTCAATGGTAATACCGTAGGTATTGATGTCGGTCTAAAAAATTGGATTATGCTTGATAGCGGAGAAGTGATTGATAGACCACGATTTCAGGACGCTGCTATAGACAAGATAAACAAATTACAACGTGACTTATCTCGTAAGAAGATAGGCTCTAAGAATAGATGGAAAGCGGCACTAATATTGAAGAAAGCGTGGAGAAGAGTGAGATTACAACGAGTGGATTATTACTAGAAGGTTTCAGACACTTGTTTTCGAGAAACTGAAGATTTCAAACATGGTTAAAAGTCATTTGGCATACCAAATCATAGATGTTTCTACTATTTCATATAGCTTCTTAAATTCTTGTTTCCGACCTCATGTAAGGAAAGTATTCGAACGTGGTTTGCCTTTTATGTTAGTTTGAATTACCTTTTTGGTCATAATAGTAGTAGTGGTAATAATGTTGGTAATAAATTTATAAGTACATTTCTTCTAATACCTTATCCATTTCTTGTTCTGCTATATCTAGGAACTTGCAGACATCCGTAATTTGGTTCTGCTGCCGTAACGCCGTTGAATTCATAAGCTTGCTATTGGCACCATCATATCTTTTATGGTTAACCCTTGCCTTAACGAGTGTTTCTGAAACTTGTGTTAACAAAATTTGTGCGAAGCGATTCCACTCTTGTAAGTTTTTGTCAGATCTTAGAGAAGCCAATATAGGGATCAGTTTTGCAAATGATGAAATTATAAGTACTCTATATTTCTGCAAATCCTTTTTATACGGATTGATGTCGGGTATAGAACGGATCTCACGGCATACGATGTATTGGTATTCGTCCAAATTCTTTGCGAGGGAAGAGGTGCTGCCAATGCTTGCATATCTGGTTTTTTGAAACTTCACATTAACTGCTATACCTTCAAAAAGTCCTTCTACTTTGTCTATGACTAGAACTGGCGATGTTATGCCATCATTAGATAATAATTTATGGCATTTTCTATCATTAGTAATGTACATATTAATAATGCGAGAATAATGAGAATTGAAAGTAATAAAAACAATAAATGCCTACTCTTAATATATATATAACTTCTAAAGTTTAAATCGGATGTAATCGCAATCGATTAAGGAATTCTCCATTGAAAATAGACTGTGCCGTCTCTGCAAGTAGAATCGAATTGCGATTTTGGATTCATCATTAAACTTGATACTTCCATTTCGCCAAGTGTTCTTTCTACTTCTATGTTCTTATAAGTATTTGATAGGCGGTCTATTATTTCTTCTTTAGAATATGACTCCGAAGGATCATCTTTTAACAACTCTTCTATACGGTCTTGAATATCCGACAGCATGTTATTTGTCATTTACCTGTATATCCGATCTCGGGATACTATATCTGTATCTTCTAGGGGCGGTGTTCAGCCCGAGGACCTGTTTAATACGAAACTCAGACGATGCCATTGTCAATCCCTTCCTTTTATTATGGTTATTTCATTTGATTCCTCTAACTGAATAGTTAATTAAGATATAGTAGTACTTTCCGCATTAAGATATAGTAGTACCTTCCTCATTAAAATACTGCAATAACTTCGACAAATCAGATAAAGGATAAAATCGTAATCATGAAGAGGATTATGAATCAGACAACCTTAGTAATCGTTGCAGCGTTAGCGGCGAGTGCGTTAATAATAGGAACAGCTGGCATACTACAACCCGCAGCAGCGACACAGATACAATCGAACCAAGAAATTAAACAGGGGCTAGCCCAATGCAATTTTAGAGGCAGTAGCTGCACGGGCAATTACCAGCAAGCAGCAAACACGATCATCGTCAGTCACACAAGCTAAATGATCGGTAGGAAAAGATAACGTAGTTGGGTTTGTAGTGTATCTCCTACTATAATTTTTTTAAGTTCTATAATCCGAAAAGAAAGATTGTTTGAGTTATTAAATCTATTTTTAACCACTTGATGGGTGAATCGGAATACTAAATCTATTGATTCAATACCACATGTCTAGCAATGCTAATAGAGTTTTTATGCGGACTCTATTTGTAACAGGAGCATAAGAAATGAAATTAGCCAGTCATAATTAAGCAGCGATGACCAGATTTTAGTGATAAGCATTCAGTTTTGCGATAACTTTAGCCTTCTGAACCAGATTGATTGAATTTACTAATGAAGACTACCGAGATTAAAGATATGCAAGCGCACTTAAAACTACCAAATATTATGATCATTTCTACGATAACTAAAATATTGATCAAGATAGCAATTGATTACAAATTCTTTCTCCTAAATCGACAAAGGTTTGGCTAATCCAATTCCGACATGATTCGTTTAACCAAATACTCTATAGTGACTGGCTTTCTGATAAAGCATCCTAAGCTTATAGCTGGATATATCTCTCTTAGCGCCTCCCGGTTTATCTCTACAGAAGACATGAAACAAACTTTAACATTAATATCGACAAGCAATATCTTTTCACATAATTCAAATCCGTTCATATGTGGCATATTGATGTCAACTAAAAGGAGATCATAGAAATTTGGTTTGAATTCTGATAATGCTATCACAGGATTATTAGATGTATATACTTCAATTCTTCTGTTTGCATCGTTATCGTTATTGGTCTCTTCTATCCCTGCCTTGAAGGTTATAGTGACATCTGCATCGTCATCTACAATCAATATTCTTTTCCAAAATCGTTGTTTGTCTTTTACTACAACAGGTTGATACAAGGGATCTTCTGCAGAGCTGTGAGCAATCATTTGATTAAGGCCATCATGCCAGTCGCGTGGAATCTCATATAGTCTTATCGACGACAATTTCCTTTATCCGTCTCATCAGTTCTTCGTTTTCTATTGGTTTTCGAATAAAACAATCTACAGGTAGTGAAGAAAATATATCTGAATATACGCCGTAGTACATTTCGCCAGCAGAAAGAAAACAAACCTTAACCTTTTTATCCAATCCATTTAATTCATGCATCATAATGTCAAGGTTGCTAAGCTGTAGTAATGAGCCTTGAACTTCTCTAATGCTAATAGAGGATCCTCGTATGAATCCACCACATATCCATTCTCGCTTAAAACCTTCTCTAG
>JBAVTY010000239.1:0-4209 GCA_049696495.1 Candidatus Nitrosopolaris sp. | reverse complement strand
TAGTATATCTTAGTGTATCGTTTAGGATGACATAGTGTTCAGATTTTTTGCTTCTAAAAGTAGAACAAGTCTGCCAAGAAGTGTTCCTCTAATGTTTATGAGTTGCAAACCAATTTTATCTAATTCGCTTATAAAGTGTGCATTCATCAACTTTGTCTTTAGTGTGAAGCGTTCTATTTCTGCCTCTTGATCCAGACCTTTTATATCAATACCTATCATTTCTATTTTTTTACGCCATATCACCAATATTTCTTCAGAATTGTTTTCACTCATTATACTACAATCTCTACTGCGATCTGTTCATTATTATTCGGTATAGTTTAATCATTGTTACAACTAATTCCTTAATGAGAACCTAAAGCTAACTCAATACAAGCTACAGATAACTTACAAATTACAGCTTTGGCATAGTACTACTACAGCTATCACATGCAACAACAATCTCCATAAATAAATTGGGAGGAAGATCTTTCTAAATCATCGCTCAATCACCATATTTGGGGAGGACTTGTTTGGCGAAGACCATTTTTAATTCGCTTAGAAATAGTAGTAGATCGCATCATCCGGTGTCGTTGTTGCTTTATATACATACTAATTCCACACTACCTGGAGCTCTTCACGATCTTACTGTGCAAAGCCTGACGTTTGTATTCTTAGTGCTTAATGGTAGAAAAACTCTCTCGACTAGATAAGTGAATTTGGGAAAAGGTGGAAGACAGAGATTGTTGGCGTTGCTTTAGCTAAGCTGAATGCAGGAAAGGTATGATAGCACTCAGTCCCCATAGTCCAACGACAAGGAATAGCCACGCTGTCACCAGAACCAATGATATTGACACCCGGTAAGATGAGATAATTTTTTTTTCTTCCTCTGCCGAGAACTAATGCTTTTCTCATGGCTTGACTTTCGTTACATTTCTGAGTAGAGACGGTAAAGAACACACAATTAGCTTAATGGTGATGGTGGTCATCACCGGAATACCCTGACGATCCACCTGTCGAACCAGAACCACCATTGTTGTTACCGTTACCAACGTTGGAACTCCCGCTTGGGAAGGGGCTAAATCAAGATATTCCAAAGGATCAGAATTCCAATAATAATGAAAATATTTCAATAGACTCTCTTGATTCTTCTAAATCATGCAATATTGAGCCTAATCAGGCAGTTCTAAGTGGTGAAAAAATTGCATCAATAGAACCCCTCCCTACCTATACATCTGTCGCAAGTGTCGCAAGTGTCGCAGACATAAAAGACAATAATGTTTCTACTGCTGAAGATGAGGCAGCAGTTAAATTAAGAAATAAAATTAAGGAAGTAGGGCTACCAGCGATACCCCGTATATTTTGCAGTCATACGGACCCCATAGAATTCGACCTAGTTAATCATTATTTGGAACGCCATAAACCTGAATTATTCAAATTGCCAATAGGTAAGGGTTCTATGGAATATGCAGTCGACTTGGCTAAACGCAAACTTATGGAAGGATACGAAGAAGAATTTGGAGATGCAGGGGACCAGTAAATGACCTCAAATAACTTTCCATTGGCAAGATTTGACACTAGGAATTTGATACCTCAAATGAAAAGAAAGGTAAAGGCAGACGTTCCTTGTAATTTTTTCGAATATCTGGAGAGTCTGTTTAGTCAACATATTAAGGATATAAGAGATCACAATATCAGGGAAAAAGGGCAATTTTTAAGAAAGACCAGAAGAGCGCAACTACGAATGAATGCGCAGGATAGGTCTGAACTAAATATAACGGCATTACTATTACCAGAACGCTACAAGCTATCGCCGTATTATCAGACGTTATCGTCAGAGATGAATGGCAAAGACAAAGCTCTTGTTATGAGACGGTGGTTGGAAAGAACTAGAAAAAATCCAGATAAATTCAACCCTATTAACAAAAGAACGAATTTACAAAGATCTGTATCTGACAATTTTCTAAGTTATATTCTCTTTCATTATTATGGAAGGTTGAGTAAATCGGAGATGTACGTGTGTAGAGAGATCCTTTATGCTATATGGGATTCAGGTGACGGTATATATGATAATATAGTTTCAAAATTAAAAGAAAATATACGGCAGAACAACCCGCAATGCAGACAGTATAATACAACGTTTAATGGATAAAGGATTATATATTGTAAAATATACTTCAAGGAATCCAAAACAGATAGATTACTCAAACCAAAGAAAATACTTAACCTCTCTACGGACGTGGAGATTGCAGCAACGTCGGATTTAACGAGCACCGATGAAAAAAATATGTCATGGATAGATGATCTTGATACTGATGATAACCACTTTCCGTCTGATAATTTTTTTTGATTATGCTAGATATGAACAGATCAATTTCTTGGACTTTATGCTTAGTGCGTATCCCGACTATGGCAGGGTATATAGACAACATTGCATTAGACTTGGAGTGATAACATCCGAGTTTGATCTATATAGAAATAAGGAGCGATAATATATGCAGGAGAATAACAGTCTCCCATCCAACGTTCATCGCAGGGTAGAAGAGGGTCTTGATTTTATCTTAAATCATCTTCAAGAACCGCTATTTCCCAGAAAGGTAATGACTAAAGACGTAGGGTATCAATTAGAGGCTTTCAATAAAGAAGAGGCTTTACGATATTATAAAAGTTCAGACTATAATGATTGTCGAATAAATGCCTATCCACCTTATACAGAATACCACGGCATTAACAGAACGCCAGTAAGCTTTCTAATGGTCGATTTAGATCTGAAAAATTTTGGAGGAAATGTTTCAAAGGAACCCAAACTTTTTTTAGAAAAGGTATTAAGAAATACTTTAGAGAAAATCAAAGACTTTGGCGGAAATCCAACTGTTTTATGGACAGGTAATGGCTATCACATTTATCAGCCTGTTGCCGGTTTTATTTTAGAAGAATACGAAACATTCTATGAATTTGCAAAATATTTAGACGAAGATTTGACTAGCCTTTACATTCAATTTGCTGAGGGATACTTTACAAATTATGCTGCAGATCATCTTCATAATCCTACCGTAAAGTCATGTTTACTAAGAATCCCAGGAAGCCTGAACTCAAAATGTATTGAGAATGAGAGCGACCGACAGATTTCTATAATACAAAAATGGGATGGTAAAAGACCGCCCATAATGCCTCTCCTACGTGATTTTAGAAGGTGGCTTATACAAAAGAGAATTGATGGTATTGAAGAGCTAAAAAGACGAGAGAAAAAAATTGCAAGATATCATGTGATTATTACATCACGAAATCAACCAACTAACAATATACAATGGATTGAAAATGGGATACTGAAAAATCCACTACGTGATCATAGAAAGTACATCATATGGAGAGTACTCTCGCCTTACCTACTGAATGTAAAAAAATTACCAAAGGAAGAATCCTATTCAATAATAAAGGATTGGCTAGACAAATGCAATAATATAGAAAGGCTGAATTTTAATCCCAAAATAAAGATAAAAGAAGGTATTAGAGGTGCAAGCGGAGGTTATTTTCCAATAAGTCTTGTGAAATTAAAAGATGAGAACAAACAGTTGTATGACGCAATAGTGAAAAGACTTTAGCATGCCGCATTTCATACAGGACTTGATTTAAACCGGATTGGTTTCCTCAATCTATTCGATAGATGGACCTTTTGACCTATACGATTACTATACTAAAATATCTCTGGTTGTTCTGCCTCTGGATGTTCTGATTGAATATGTCCTGAAGTATTATACTTAGGAAGGTCGATTCAACTATATGACACAGCAAACAATATGCTCATAGGTATTGCTAATCCTTACTGCCTCTAGTATTTTTGGTACGGTTTCGTTCTCGCCAAGTTTTGCTTTTTTGTATATAATACTACCTTGTTTTCCATCGAATTTTGTTGCTATCTCCTTCACATGTGGATGTACAATGATTAGTTTGTGCTTAAATTTTGGGTCCTTTAGGACTTCTAAAAACATAGCTTTAACATATTCATCATTAAAACTGTAACCCAAGACTATCCAATTTTTCTAAGCCAAGTCTATTAATCAAATTCAAGTTTATAGAACAACAGGCTAGCTGTTGTACTTCCGTACATAGGTGACAAATCACGCCTATGGATACTTGTAGTTTGCAATTGTATGATGAAAGTGACGATACTCCACATTTTTCGCTTAGAGATTGCAAGGAGATTTCATAGATGACACTCAAGTTTTACGC
>JBAVTY010000238.1:0-4440 GCA_049696495.1 Candidatus Nitrosopolaris sp. | reverse complement strand
ATAAGATAAACTCCGTATATGTCCACGCCGCACTAGAAGAGCAGAAGAAGCATACACCTAAAGAATTGGAGGAAATAGAGAGACAGGTTATGGCAGAATTCAAGAGGTATCTATAATAACCATGACAGTCTGTATTTTAGACACAATAGCCACCTTCGCGCCAGGCGATTGCGAAGGCTGTGGTCGGCTGTTGCAACCCCGTCTTGACGGAAAAGTGGACTTTGTTGAGAACTATGGCTCCGTGGGACTGAAGATCTGTTACAAGTGTTACCGGAAGATAATCTATACGCCCCAGAGAATGAGTATGTTAGAACAGAGACATCAACGTAAGTTAGAAAGCGCGAGGAAGTATAGGGCGAGCGAGCTTAGAACTCTCAACTGCTCCTCTTGACCGTCTGTAGTTCTCTATCATCCCAATCCTGGAAGGCGTGCTTGATGATATGAGCCGTATAGTTATGATCTTTGACGGATTTGCCACATCTATTACAAGTATATGACACGACGACCTATATCATGAACTTGGATAAAAACTGCAGCTGCATCAAACTGTACAAAAGTTTAGTAGTGTTTCGGTACTGCAAGCATCATTCTTATAATCATACACTAATTATCTTCTAACCATCCTCTAACCACTCCCTGAGTCTATTTTCTATTTCGTGTTGACGAGAGGGTTCACGCAATGCACAGTTAAGTTGAGCGTTTCGCCACAAGCATAACATTGCCTTATCACCTACGTTATACTTCTGAAAGACTTTGAATAGCTCCTTCTTCATGCCATCAGGTATATTCCTAAGTGTTCCCAAGTTCTTCCCATCTACCTTGCTTCATCTATCTCACGTTTAATCAGCTTAGGGCATTAGACTTAGACCACTACCACTTATGCTACCACTAGATGATGATGACAGACCAGCACCAGGACATCCACTGGCACGCTGTGCAGCTATTGCTTGTTGTCTTAAATCTGCAGCCTGCTGTGGTGTTAATTGTCCGTTAGTTTGCTTGGTATTTACTTGATTCAAAAAGGCATTTAGTTGGTTACAGGCAGCTATATGGTTATCAAGGTTCAGTTGATTTATAGCAGCATTTAACGGAGCTTCCAAGCTAGTAGTTACTCATTTTGGAAGATGGAAACTATCTATTGTATTGATAAGTTTCTGTATTGCCTGAGTAGGCGTAAGAGTAGTAGAAATTACCGAGACTGTATTACCAGGAGCTTGATTTGAGTTAAAATTAGTTACATATACGTTACCATTATTTGGATCAAAGACAGGGCTAACTGGACCTTGACCCACGGTTACAGTACCTATTACCTTGTTTGTTGATCCTGATATTATAGAAACATAGTTTGAGCCTTGATTGCCCACGTATATGTTACCGTTGGCAGAGTTATAACCAACTCCAGTTGGGTCTACAAATCCAGTGAGGGTGCCTATCAAGGACTGACGAATACTGCTGATTAACACTCTATGTGCCCAATCTATACTAACCTGCTCTCTTTTTAATTTCTCAATGTATTGTATGGCTAGTACATTACCTTTGCTAGCCTGTTGTTCTATAAACTTGAACTTGATTAATAGACTTGGCTTAAGTTTTATTTGCTTTGCTAGGTTTCTACGCCGAAAATCCTCGAAATTCTTTCCTACATATCTTTTGTTTAATTTCTTATCTTGTCTCCAATAAGCATAGAGATATGGATGGTGTTGGTTTTGACAATCAGGATTACCACACTTGACGTACTCTTGTCTTATCGTTGCATTCGATGGAATTTCCTGATTGTTATCAGTCATTGTTAGTTATCAGTTAATGGAAGCTATATTTTTTACTGCATGTTTGTACATAGATCTTTCATGTTATACATCGCAAAATAGCTATAAATCGGGAACAAAAGGGATTAGATATAGCTAACATTAGTGGTACGATTAAAAGAATTAACTTCGCTTAAGTAGCTGTTAAGATTGTCGGACTTAATGTTAATTTAACAGAACCCAAAACAGATATGTTAATTGTATGTAGTGATATTTGATTGAATAAGAACGATTATTATAGCGATTTCAGATGTCTAAATCCGAATGGAAGTTTGACTTGTATAATTGGTGCTGTGGGTGAGGACGGATGTGTTATTGTCTCTGATAGGCGCGAGACGATTGGATCTGAAATCAGAGATGTAAGCAAGATACACCCTATTTGGAATAATACAGCAGTTATAGCAGGTGCTGGGGATGCCCGACTTTTATACAAACTTACACAATCAATATCTGGATCGATCCCTGTTTTTCCTCAAGTAGTTGAAACTATAGAATATAATGTAAATGAACTACGTATCTGTTTGGAGTAGAGACAATCGTGCACAATATGCTTGGTACTACGATAAAGACAAACTTTCTTACGGTCAGGACATCAGGCAAAACATACAATTTTGCGATCCCAGTGAGAAAGAACGGAACTTTTGAAGAAATCCATTTTTGGTTGAGTGTTGTGCTTCCACTAAATATCTCTGCTTTAGGCTAGGCGTCGTACTTACGTTTGTAGTATGTTAGGTGCCAGTCAAAATTCTTCATTGAAATATTATTGTATTGAACTGCGGAACGGAGCATAGATAGATGCCAAAGTGCGGTTCAAAGATGAAAAGAGTTGGACTTCTTATTTTTAGCTCCCTCCATATTTGGTACCATTTGTATACGATGTTTTCAGATCGGCTCAAAGTAGTCTTCCGCGAAAACGGAGAAAAGACGATAAGCTAAAGACCTACCCAATTACATAGTTTAATATCAAGTTTAAATAATTCAGCTTTCCACCATATCTTGAGGCAAAAAGGAAATGATGTTATCACCCAGGGAAATCGATAAGATGATGATTTGGACAGCAGCAAAGATAGCAGAAGATCGAAAAAAGAGAGGAATTAAACTCAACTATCCTGAATCAGTTGCTTACATAGCTAATCATGTTGTTGAAGGGGCTCGAGAAGGGAAGACCGTAGCTGGATTGATGAAATCAGCAAGAGAAATATTGAAGAAGGCTGACGTAATGCCAGGTATACAAGATATGATACATACAGTCCAAGTAGAGGCCACGTTTCCAGATGGCACTAAACTCGTGACGGTACATGATCCAGTTCAATAATCATGAAATCAATGGGTAATACTTCAAAACCGAAAGTAAAAACTAATATTGAAATAAAGAACCAGAAAGGAAGGAAACCAAATTGATACCGGGTGAATATATTCTTTCACAACCAAGATTCAATTCTGTTTAGTCACTCCCTCACTATACCCCTAAAGCATATTAACAAGAAAGCCTAGATCTTCTTCAGATCTTGCTAATTTGCCAATCTTCACACAATCTCTTATATCTCTAGAGTTGTTCCATACTGCTCCAGCTATGACACTTGCATGTCCTCCATCTACGTTGTGACGCAACAGCACTTGTTTCGTAATTTCACACAATTGTTCGTAGGTATATGCTTCTAGCTTTACAATAAAGAATCTAGACTGCAATGGCACCGATATCCTTCTGGCGTCATTGCTTGTTGCAAATACTGATATCTGTATATGCTTAGTCCTAGTCTTACCATACTTGGTCTCAGTAACTATGCCTGTCTCCATTAAATTCAAGAAGAATGTTTGGTCCTTAGGAGACATCTTGTCAATTTCATCAACGAGCAGGTACCGTGTATTATTTGTAAATAAGTAATCGATCATACCGGCTTTAGTCGAATTAGCACCGTCTGCAAAGTACGTGTCCTTTACATCATGCATTAGCGCTCTTCCTGTTAGGCATCCTTGACATTAGAAAGATTGGAGTATATTTCGACGGCTCGAATACCACGAACAGAATTCTGGATGTCTTGGAAGAAGAGAGGCCTAAAATAATATGTATAGACGAATTGGATAAGATGCCTAGACAATTTCAGGAGAAGTTGCTCAACTTCATGGAAAGTGGGCACATCAAGGTAGACCAGGTGTGTAAACGATACGATTTTAAAATCACGGGAGCAAAAGTATTTGCGGCATGTAATGAAATCACAAGATTATCAAGACCTTTGCAATCCCGGTTCAGACGGTTACATCTGCCGGCTTATACCGAAGCGCAATTTCTACAAGTATCAACCAAAGTATTGCCCAAGCTAAAAATTGCTCATGTCATAGGAAAAGCGGTATGGGAATAGAGAGGTGATATTCGCGATGTGATTTCAATTGGAAAGTTGGTGCGAAAAAATGACGGTCCTGAAGAAGTCGAGCAGATACTTAGTACAATGATGAAGTATGGTGATGAAGTATGGTGATGAAGTATGGTGAAAAGAATGATGCATGGAATTAAAAATATTCCTTGCTCAAAAAATATTTATACTGTTTATAGTGGACAAGAGTAAATGCTTTGGATATTGTGAGCTTGTGGGAATCGAGATTTGAAGTTTTGAAACAACTTGCCACGAGTTCATTC
>JBAVTY010000237.1:0-2026 GCA_049696495.1 Candidatus Nitrosopolaris sp. | reverse complement strand
TCGATACTATGCTGTTTCATAGCATCATTCTATCTACTGTTTACACAAGGTCCATTTTCTCTTCTGTACTATGGAGACTCGGTGAGTCATATGATAATATCTCGAAGGATTTTTGACTCGATTATCCCTGGTATTACGCAACTTGGTGGCGTGTGGTTGCCTATGAGTCACGTAATGCTGGCGCCGTTTGTAGCGAATGATTTGTTATTTCAAACAGGATTAGCTGGTACTTTTGTGAGTTCGATATCTACTGGCGTGACAAATGTGCTGATGTTTCGTATAGTAAAGATCCAGTTCAACTCCAAACCAGCAGGACTACTTGCTTCAGTATTATATCTGATGAATCCATCGGTTATGTATATGGGGATTGTTCCCATGACGGAAGCTCCATTTATGATGTTCTTTATGCTATCAGTATACTACTTTCAAAAATGGTATAACACGTATATGTACAAGTGGGATGTATCGAAGCAATATAGAATCATAGTAAAATGTGCCTTATCTATTTCAGCAGCATGTCTGACACGTTATGAAGGATGGCTTCTTCCTGTTGGTCTATTATTTGCTATACTACCTATTCTATTGTTTACAGTGCAGAAACCTCAAAAACATCGGCTCGAAGCGTTTCTGTGTGTTGTTATCATATTCAGTTCGGTTGGAATATTGTCGTGGATATTTTGGAATATGGTTATATTTAAAGATCCATTATTTTTTGCAACAGGACCATATTCTGCACAAGTTCAGGCTAGTTCAAGAACATATTCCACTCATCTGCATTTGCAACCAATTATTTCATTGTCTATAATAATAGATGCTGCATCGGCCATGTATGGTATACCAATTTTGGTTAGTTCGCTGTTAGGCATTGTGTGTTATTTGTGGACACGTAAGAGAAATGCGTTATCATTTAGTATATTAATTGTAATTATGTTAATGGTCCCTACGCTGGCCGATTATGCCGCTATGATACAAGGCTCTGGTGAAATATACCCTGTCGGAGAAAAAGCATGGTTCAACGGACGATATCTTATTTTCTTGGCACCTCTAATTTCCTTTGGTTCAACATCTCTCGTAATTTTTGCGAGCAAAATAAGAAAAAGAGGAAAGCCTTTGATTACTTATGTTGCCTTCGCTGTTGTTGTTATTTCATATAGCTTCGTTTTTGTTACTCAACCACTTGAAGTAGGAAAAACTACTGCCATGGCAGACACCGCTCTTCTACCCTTCCGAAAGGTTGATCAAGTTACCTATGGGACAGGAAAAGTGGTGGGAAAATTATATAATGGAACTGGAAACATAGTACTTTTTACCCCTAACCAAGTAGGCCAACAATTAATGTTTGCCAGTGGCCTTCACTTGAAGAACTTTATAGATGTAGCAACTGGCTATTACTGGAATACTTCAAAGGATACTCCGTGGATATATGGGCAATATCTAGTCCTTGCAAAACCGGTATTACGCGAAACCACAACTTTTGAACCAACTTTAAAAATAATAAACTATTGGCAATCTAAAGAGGCAACCCTACTAACATATTATAGAATTATTTATGAAAATCAATATTTCAAAATATTCGCAAAAAATAGAGGGGTGTAGGTGCTACCTCTGGCTTTTGGTATACCTTATTTCCAGCTAACGCTATGTGTGGTTCATACGAGTCACCAGAATCATTACTGAGATTGGCTATCTTACCAAAGCTGGCCCCACCATCAGAACTTTTTATAAAATATATATCATCATTTCCAGTACTACGGAGACAGAAAGTGTAGGTGGTGTATTTACGAGCATATAATGTAAGGGTATACGGAGATATGGGAAGTAATTTACAAAAAAAGGTTTGAAATATAAAATTCTTACTAATACCTGAAGAGTAGTACCAATCATAGCAACAATCCCTCTTGTCTGCGTCTACTATTGAATTATTTTCTTCTACTTCTATATCGTCAAGATGTTCACAAACAATTCTTTTGATTGATTGTTTTCCTAACAGCATTCGCACGGATAAATACGCAATGAACTTTTTTTT
>JBAVTY010000236.1:0-1854 GCA_049696495.1 Candidatus Nitrosopolaris sp. | reverse complement strand
TAGCCCAGACTTACGGGACAACTGCAGCCTCAGCAGCAGGATCTGCAAGCAATCCTGTAATGGTCAATCCAAGCCAAACGACTAACAAGGAATTCTGGATAAATACAGTACACCTTGATGGGGCAACAAGCTTACATGCTGCTGTAGCAAATCCCTTAAGTGCACAGAATACACCACTGCATCCAGCAGAGATCCCACCAGCAAATTCGACTATACCAACTGGAGGAGGATTCAGGATAGTACTACCCAATAAGGTAGGAGCCTGGGACTTTAGATCATTTACGTTTGCTCCAGATCAATTAGTCGTTAACCAAGGCGATAAGGTCACGCTCCACTTCATAGGAGTACTAGGCGTACATCACATCATAACTGTTGATGGAGTAGGGACTTTTGCTCTTCACAGAGGAGAAATCCACACTGTATCTTTCATAGCAAACAATCCAGGAACCATAAACTTCTTCTGTAGCATACATCTGCCAAACATGGTTGGCCAAATATTGGTACTACCTAAATCAGTATGAATATGACAATGCCAACAAAAACAACACCAACTGAGATTCGTTATGAATATATGCATATCGACATGGCGAATATCTTCCTATATTTTTTTGCAAAAATAATTTCATTTACCCTACTTTCGTCAATTATTATCTATATTTGTAGCATTCTCCTCGGGAAAGATGAGATACATGAATAGGTTACGACTCGTACCCGTAATGCAGCAAAACGCGGTTGAATATCCGGATACGAACTTTGAATATTTAGCTAGAGGGAATCGTTAGATATGATAAAACCCCAAAAAAGGCCTTAGTTTACGGAATCTTTGCAATCACATTTGTTGTGATAATTGTCACAATGTATAGTACCTTGTTTAGATCTCCTAGTGATAATAGTCTCGCTATTCAGTCTAGGGTACAACCTGTTGCAAACTCAAACAATGCTTCCATTGAGCAATTTAAGAATCAATTTTGCGGCCTGAATTCAATCCCAAATTCTAATAACTACGTAAGCGAGTACAGATTACCTCATACCTGCGAGATGCCTTTAGGAATAGCAGTTGACAGTCAAGCCGGAAAAGTATGGTATGTATCTACAAAACAAGGTGCACTTGGAGATTATACCTAATTACAAAACAATTTGATAAAGTGATAGACATCCCTGTCTGGAATGTGCGCAAAAATCCTACGGACTTCTCGAATGTGTGGTCTATTAAAGTTAACCCAAAGGGAGATAGTATTTGGTTTACAGACGAGAAACAAAACACGATATGGAGATATAGTAAATCTGTTGGTTTTGATATGTACAAAATTCCCGAAAGAGCATCAGCATTTGGAACTATTTCACCTGTATCCTTAGATTTTGATTCAAAAGGGAATCTGTATTTCGTGGGTATACATTCATCTGATTTATGGTTCGGAAACTTCACTCAGATGAAGAATAATACATCAGATGGAATAACAAAGACTCTAATGCCCATGAATGGCTTCAAAGGCATCGATTCCAAACAGATTAGTACTGGCTCTTTAGCAGTTGATAATAAAAGGAACGTAATATGGATCTCTCTGTCAGCTTTTGCATCGGAAGGAGAGATATTACGCTACACTATAACTTCGGGAACTTTTGATACATTTGTTTTGCCGGAACAATTAAGCCTTCCTGTAGGTCTTGCACTTGACAATAATGGTAATTTATGGGCAACTGACCATGGGACGAGCATATTTTACATGTTAGATACCAAAAGCCACAATGTAACAATGTTTGCAACATCTAATGCCTCTCCAAAGATATATGGTCTAAATGAATCAAGTAGTCTTCCACAGGATGCGTATACTCTCCCATGCTGGATGGAAAAAG
>JBAVTY010000235.1:0-2663 GCA_049696495.1 Candidatus Nitrosopolaris sp. | reverse complement strand
GATATTATGAGGTCTTCTAGAGATATCTGATAGTCCTTCTATTCCTTTCTTCTTGTATCTGCTCTTCCACTTGTAGTATGTCTTTCTGGAAACACCATACCTCTTACAAATATTAGATACGGTGTCCCCAGTCCATTCCTTTTCACGTATTAGATTAAAGTTTGTTCTGATTTCTATATGGATACACTTCCTACCTACCTATGTATGGGCGTACAACACTTAGTATCTCGAAGGCATATCACGTTTTGATATACTTGTCCCTTGACACGGAGAAGCACTTTCACATGTCTTTCAACAATGCAGCTTTCAAAGGTAATGCAATTCAAAGTAACAACTTATTGCAAGGATCGCTACCGTTTGACTGAGGGGTTACACGGACTCCATACAGGCTCTAATGCTGCTAAGAGTAATATTGTAATGGCTATACAAACCTTCAGACGTGTTTGAATTAATATATTAGCTTGAGATCAACTCATAGAAGGACTGTATATTAAAAAGGACGCAAAACTACATTCACGAAGTCTAGACGGGACAAGCCAATACATTGGAGTAATGCTGCTTTTGGGGTTATAATATTCATGTTTCTACACAACATAGTGAAATTTTTATTATAAATCATGAAGTTCGTGCTGTACTGCATACGTACTAGTTGGGTAGCGTCATAGTATTTACCTTACTTTAGGCGCATTATCAATATTTGGTTCCACAAAATGACAATGCCTTTGTTATCATTAATTTAGTTTAATAGCCCTTTTTTTCATATTCTCAGAAAGGATATAGAATAGAAAAGAATTTCATAAAGTAAAATAACTATAGATATGTATGCATTCAAATGACACTAATTTAAGTAAGAATTCGATTAGAAGCTGGGATAGCTCCATTGAAAGCACACAACGGATCTTCTTTGAGCTAGCTAGTGATCAAAGGCTATCTATATTGTTTAAACTAAACAGACAACAGTTGGAAAGTCATGGAGTTTACAACCTTTCCAAACTTGCAAAGCATCTTAATGTTACTATTCAAGAAGTTCATAGAAATCTTAACAGGTTAATGGATGCTGGTTTGATCGAAAAAGATTCCGCAGGAATATTTTCACTGACAACTTTTGGAAATACCATCATAAATCAGATTGCAACTTTTGATTTTTTGTCAAGAAATAAGGAATATTTTTCGACTCATACCTGTGGAGAAGAAACTCCAATGAAATTCATCCATAGGATTGGTGCGTTGAATAACTGCGAGTTTATTTCAGGACTAGTAGCTGTTATTGAGCTATGGAAACAGCATATTTATAGAGAATCTACCGAGTACATATACGGAATGTTACCACAGATCCCACTAGACTTGATTGAAACAGTAATACCAAAAATAAAAGAAAACGATGGTATCAAATTTAATTATATTCTACCTCAAAAAGCAATGGTGCCAAAGAAGCGAGCTGAGCTTTTAAAAAATGCCGGTTTTCATGAGTTCATAAAAAAAGGAATAGTGGAAAGAAGGATGGTTGATAGAATACAAGTGGCAATAGTCTTAAATGAAAAGCAAGCAACTGTTATGTTCCCCACAGCGAAGGGACTAGGAGAGACAGACATGAATTCAGTATTTTATAGTGAAGACCCGTTATTTCATGAATGGTGCCTAGATTATTTTAGATACAACTGGTATAATTCAAAGTCTTTTGACGAAAGCAAGTTATTAGAAGTATGATTGGTGTAAACCGTCCCACGGGTCAGACAATTAATTTTCTAGCAAGTAGCTTAATTTTGGAGGATATTTACTCGTGTGATACGCATCATGATATTGTCTACTTCAGATGCTCATGAATTTATTATAAAGTAATACTTTCAAACCAACTTCTGCTTTCTGTGTAATGAAGCTCTTTGAAAATAGATCTTCACCTTTTGATCGAAGAAACTATCACTTGTGGGAAGACATCTAAAAGAAGGGACTTGGTTTAGGACATGATTCTAAACAGGGTCGCAGGTTTTCCTGTAGTCGGATTCGAATAAAAATATGTATCTTTAACAGTCTGGCCGACAACCGTATTTTATCTCCTTACCTTTCTCTCTTTCCTTCAAATTGGATTGGTGGCTGATACAATACTCGTTCTGGTTTTATTTTTACGATAATCCTTTTTTCATTTGGTGAACAGAGAGGATATTTGTCAACCCCAAGGTATTTTTTTGTAAGTTTGTCTATTTGTTCATCAGCGCCCTCATTAGTCTGTTCTATTGCTTTTCCTATCAAAGTAACCATGTGATAGGGATTGTCTTGATCAATCACACAAATGGCTATCCTTGGATCTCTAGATATATTCTTGTGTTTTACTCTAACTTCAGCAGTATTTACGATAATGTTGCCATCTTCGATATCTACCCATGTCGGTGTAACCTGCGGTGATCCATCTTCCATAAGCGTGGATAAAAAAGCAAAATTTTTTCCTTGAAAAAGTTTTGACATAGGCTCAGTTATAGTATTCTTGCTCACACTAAGAGAATAGATAACGTTATTAATAAGTCTATTAACGAATTTTAAATTACCTGACTGTTTGCGTTTTCCTGATTAAACCATGTCTATCTACTTTTACAAGATGGTTCATTGGCTATGATAATATCAAGCTGTAAGAAAGTAGTTATTCTTATGACACATGGTTATGGTTGTTC
>JBAVTY010000234.1:0-5788 GCA_049696495.1 Candidatus Nitrosopolaris sp. | reverse complement strand
ACACTGAACGCCTCGGTTCCTTTGGATGCAGCGGTCGAAGCAGTTAGAATGATCGAACCGCCGTCCTGAAACAGCGGAAGCGCTTTTTGTACCGTGAACAGTAGCCCTTTCACGTTGACGTTGAATGTTTTGTCAAAATGGGCTTCAGTAATTGCCCCCAAAGGTACGAATTCCCCCAGGCCGGCATTAGCGAAGAGGACATTGATTCGGCCTTTCTGCTGCTTCACCGTGGCGTACAACCGATCAAGATCTGCGAAATTTGAGACGTCACCCTGAACACCAGTGATGTTTTTGCCGATCTGCCTCACCGCAGCATCAACTTCGCTTTGGCGGCGACCGTTGACAAAAACGTAGGCACCTTCGTCAACGAACCGCTGTGCCGTGGCGAGGCCTATGCCACTGGTTCCACCTGTGATGAGTGCAATTTTTCCGTCAAGTCGTTTTGCGATTAATTCAGTTAGAGTCATATAAGACTAATAAACTACTTGCAATTATTTAAAATCAGTAATATAGTCTGATTTAGTTAGTAACATTGAAACTACCTAAATTGGTTATGTCATTTTCATTATCTAGCAAACTTAGAAAGCAGCTTTGTTGTGTTTCGCCGCGTACATCTTATATACAAGATCTCACTTAATATTTTTCACGTAAAATGATAGAGTACATCAAAAAGGCAAAAGTTTTATTGTTAGTTTGTCTAACCCTGACGCTTGTTGTAAGTTTTGCATCAACTGCACATTCTGGCTTGGCTAGCCCGCTGAACAAGACATTAATGCAACCTACAGATCAATGTCACTTTTGTTCCGCAGTTTATTCCCACACGACAAACGTCACGAATATCGTTTTAGTTCATGGTTTGTGGGCTGATGGATCTTCATGGAGTAAAGTAATTCCTATTCTACAGAACGCTGGACACAGAGTTATCGCTGTACAACTTCCACTCCATTCTCTGGCAGATGATGTTGCTACGGTAAAGCGTGCAATTGACCTCATTGGCGGACCAGTAATTCTTGTAGGACATTCATATGGTGGATTCGTAATCACGAACGCTGCTTATAATAATCCCAACGTCAAAGGCCTTGTTTACGTTGCTGCCGTTGCTCCTGACAAGGGCCAAACAATGGCAATTGTTCCGCCTTTTCCGAAAGAGTTCGAAGGAAATCCTCTCTTGATCTTCGATAAGGGAGGATTCGCGTACATAAACCCAACTATATTCCATGATTTTTTTGTTCAAGATGTTGATCCGGCTCAAGCTAACATCCTGGCTGTTGTGCAGAAACCAGCTAATCTATCAGGCATAGTAAACGAAAAATCTGGTCCTCCAGCTTGGAAGCAACTTCCGACATGGTATGAGGTCTCCGAGAACGACCAGGTTATCCCTCCTGCTGTCGAACGTATGTTCGCAAAACAGATGAATGCTACTACTATCTCACTACCCTCTAGCCATGCGTCGCTTGTATCCCACCCAAATGAGATTGCCCAATTGATCCTAAATGCAACAAAAGGAATCAAGTAGCATCTTATTTTGAGTATTTGAAATGTCTTCTACTAGCAGTCCGTCTTACAGTTGTGAAGTAGGTGGTACATCATTTACCTCATTAGAAGAACTTGATCAGCACAAGCGACAGTTAGGTGTGCTGGAAGTACAACAGTTAGGAAATACCCTCCACATGGTAAAAAACGGTCAATCGCGCATTCTTTTCCTGGGGGCCAATGTTTCCGAAAGGAATTTTTACACCACAATCGACCACATATCGAGCTTGGACGTGTAGGAACGCCTGAAGAAGTGGCGGCGGCGGTCGTCTTTCTCGTATCAGAGTCCGCTTCGTTTATCACCGGGACCAATCTGCGCGTTGATGGCGGTTCAGTTGCAAGTGTATGAAGCAGAGATATTCCAGGAAAGGAGGACATCATGAGTCATCCCATCCCGTCCACAGCCCGCGCTGATGATCTGCTTCGTCACCTGCAAGATTTGCGGTCCGGCACCTATGAGGGAGCAAGCCCTCGCGGTGCCAAAGAAGTAGTGTATCGCCAGGGTATCAACCTGCTCAGGTCAGTCGCCGTGGAGATCTTAGAGGAGGCCAATACCTTGTTCTTAAACGGCACTGGAAATGTGCAGATGATCGGCCCGAAGAAGATGGTTCTGGCCTTTTATTATAAAAATATCCAATCAGAAGTAAGGGTAATGCTTATTGATACAAATGAAAAACTACTAGCGGAAGTAGATGAGGAATTAGGTGAATTTGCATTAGAAAAACTCAAAGCTAAGGGCGTGGAATTCATGATGAAGTGTCCTGTTACTGGAGCAACTACAAATAGTGTAAATGCAATGAATCTATCTTGATAATTAATTACAGCCCATTCCAGGAAGGGGCGAACATGTCGCAAATCCAAATCGATAACTCTTGACCTAATACATTTCAGCAAATTTTCCTTCGCTTTCTGCGCTAACTGTCAGTCAAAAATCACCTCCTCTTTCGTTGTTTTTTTTGGCTACTGTTCGTTTCCGATACAAAACTTGTATAGGAGGTCATACATCAAGCCACTCCTCGGGAAGGCATTGCCATATGGCTGAACGTATTAGGTTCAAGTAATTCCCGTTCTAAGGCTGCAGTGTTAAAGCCTGCAATTTCTAAGCTATCTTTTAGTTTGTTAAGTAGCAGGTTCTTGTATTCATCTAGGTTTAAATTCTCTGGTTTAACAGAATATACTTTTTTCCTTTTCCAGCACTGTTTATTCTTGACATATTCTTGCGTATAGGTCTCATACCAGTACACTAAATCACCCTTGTCCTTATCAAGTAATTTTGCAAGAATTCCAGTTCTTACATGAGCTTTGTATTCCTCAGGATATTTCTTTAAACGCTGTGTGAATTTCAGTTCTTCTGCAACATTAATGCGACCATCATCCAATTCATCAAATGCCTCTTGAATCATTTTGGGTAATACTTCAAACCTTGTCTTTGGATGCTTGACTAATTCAACTACAATTTTCTTAAACCATTTCCTGACCCATAATGGATTGGAATCGCTCAAGCCGTCAAGACCTTTGATTATTGGTTCCTCTTTTTCATTACCTGTCCATGCAACGTATCTATTCTTTTTAAGATAGAAAATGGAATTTGTAAATACAGTCTTTAATGCGACGATGACACCAAGTTTATCTTTACAAGTCTGGATAAAGTCTTGTACTTTTGTATCTGTTCCTGCATTAAAAAATGGTGAATCCGTAAAACCAAACACGACCTTAAAGTTGAAAGGTTCGTTCTGTGCCATTAACTCCATTTGTTTGTGAATACGTCTACCTTCGGCTGTTATACATTCAGCTACCTGATAATTACTAAATTCAAAATAGTCATTACCAAATAGACCAAAGCCTGCATTAGCAAACAACGTAGCACCTAATTGACGTGTTTGATATTCTTCTATTAGCTTTGGATCATAATTGTCCTTTCCTTTTTCTTCTTTTAGCAAAATCATGTATTTGTTACGATCAGATGATGTCTGTTCTAGAACTTTTGGAAAGGCACCCTTTCTTCTCTGGCATACCCAATAGCTATCTACTTTTCTAAGAATATTGTTCTCTTGCAGCTGTTCATTTATTGTGTCAATAGTCTCCTGTTTGAGTCGTGCATTTTCACTCTCTTTGCAGCAAGTACAATTTAAAGTGTCAAATGAAAAATTATTATTTATTACGATACTAGGATATTGGCCTCTTACATCAAGTTCATAGACTTTTGTTCCTGTGAAAAATCCCTTTATAGGAGGCGTGTGGTGTCCGGCACCTATCGCTTGCTTATCCAATTTATAATTCGGAGTATAGAAAACAGTACATTCACCGAATTCCAACATCTTCCTGTATTGATTAGCATACCATGTACTGATCTCAGTATGACAGGTCAGATAATAATCTATCTCAGTATGACAGGTCATGATTCTTAAAGCAAGACAACTATTATACTGAGCAAGAAGCATTGCAAGTTCACTGTCTCTTCTAACATAACGCATTTGTTCTTCGACAGATAATGAAGTAATATCAGAAGTTCCTGCATTTAATTTGCCATACTTTCCTACACCTAATAGCGTCTGACTGACGGAATCTAAATCAGTGGTTCTATATCTTCCTTCAAATACACCATTTTGAATAATAGCTTTGCTAAATACTCTGTTAAGGTCTATATGTTTTTTATTTGAATGTATCAATCGTGCATATGTCTTTTTTACTTCTATAGGAGAGGTCAGATTATAGAATATACATCTCTGATGCAAAACAAAAAAGTCAGAATCACGGCCTCTTATTCTATTAAGACCTGTATCGTCGTATACCGCTATGCCAGTGGTATACCAACCAAAAGTTAACGGGAACTGATTCAAATAAAATAAAATATCCTGTATTAAGGCCTTCTCTGAAATGGGACTTTCAGAATACCTTGAGATATGTAATATGATCCTTTCACCCCCGTTAGTACAAAAGCATGCAGCGAAGATTTTGGTTTTGTAATGTTCATATTTTCCCTTATATGGAATCCATTCAAAATCAATGCTCGCTGAATCTTTAACTTCTGGTCTATCACTTTCAATTTTATCAAGTCGTTTCTTTGAAACGGCTGATGCTGATAAAGTCATAGTGATTCACCTCCACTATTATTACTGGTGTCCTCAGTTTCTTCCAAGTCATTGTTAGTCAGCACACGCGCAGCTGACGAATGTTAATCTCCTTTGTTCTACCTCTTCGTTAGTAGGGTTACAGGCAGCTTTTATCGCATCAGAAATAATTAAATTATCCATTTGGGTTTCATTGGATAATTTCTCATAATGTTCCTTCTTCATTGTTGAAGAATATCTCATACTCCCAAATATTTTGCGGTAATAATTGCAAAAAATGGGCCTGGAGAAATATCCATTCAACCTATAATTTTTCTCATAGTCTTTTACGAACTTGCATATGCAAATCCGTTCATTTTGTTCATTATAGAGTTCAAATTTGTCCGAGTTCAATGGATATTTTATAAGGACAAAAATCTCAAGTTTTAACCAGTTGTCTGGAATATTTGTACAATTCTTAGGTATTAAAAGTTGTGGATGTTGTAAAATATCGTCCATTCGATCCGAAATGGATAATTTTTTTATTTTTATTTCTTTACACGATTCAAGACTTCCGGTTATAGGAAGGTCTATGAGTGGATAATAGATTTTTCTGACGTCTATCTAATGCAGATTCCTCTTCGTCAATTAATCCGTTGTGTATAAACTCATTCAGATAATTCTGCTTTAGGTTGTTCGTAGTGATGGTTTTACCATCTCTAGTTGTTAATGCAATGATTCTTTCTTGTTTATTATTATCTGTGCTTGCTTTGACTTGTGTAGCGGAAGAAATACTTCTTTGAAGAACTTTAACTTATATGGTGGTATCCCAGTGAGGTTTTGTGTTATGTGAAGTACTTCATTAAGATCTTCGTCTACCATACTCTAGTCTACGCCTTATGTGAGATCTTGTCAGTGTTATAATAATTAGAAAGGACAGTATTCTTTTTGTTATTCTGTTGTCAGTTCCTTTTTCTGCAGGCAGAATTTGTGCCAATATCTGAGCAAAAGGAATCCAAACAGGATTAATGCTATTACCATTGTTATTGATCGTATTTTTCTTGAAGTGTTGCCTGCCTCGCCAGAGGAAACCCAGTCATTTGCACGAGCCTAAATGAGGTGATATGATAATCCGTCCGCTCTGTTTGACGTTGCATATATTGTCAAAGACTACAAACGTATTGCCGTGTAAGGTACGCGATAGA
>JBAVTY010000233.1:0-3724 GCA_049696495.1 Candidatus Nitrosopolaris sp. | reverse complement strand
GGTTACACTAGCTCAGGGAAAACGACATTATTCAATCTACTTACGAATGAACATAAGGAAACATCAAGCAGCTTGTTTACAACACTTTCAACTACTACAAGGTCACTAAAACTAGGTGATCAAGATGATGCGACGGCGTTACTTACAGATACGATTGGCTTTATTAGTAGACTTCCTGCATATATGATAGACGCATTTAAGTCAACACTAGAAGAATCACTCGCCGCTGATCTGATATTAGTTTTGATAGATTGTTCAGAGATGGAAACTGAAGATATTAGAATAAAGTATTCAAGTTGTTGGGATGTCTTAGATGAGCTTAAGGTAGATAAATCTAAAGTTTTTATAATTCTCAGCAAGGCTGACAGCACACACTCAGAAAGAATTAATGAAGTTGCAAATGCTTTAGACATACCAAATCCCATAGTTATATCATCTAAGACTGGATATGGAATTGACAAACTCAAGAAAATGATAGCAAGTCATGTTATCAAATTAGTAACAAGTACTCCAAAATAACCAAAAATAAGGCGATCGTACATTATACAAGCACCGTCTTTACAGATCCGAAGGTGGCACAGCACAGGTCGCGTATGAAGACAGTGGGAGCTTAAAGGAACTTAAAGGAAGAAATCCAAAAAGTTAGAGAGATGATTGAGCTCCCGTTAAGACATCCAGAAATCTTGGAGTCCTCCTGGAACTGGTAAGACTCTTTTGGCAAAGGCAGTAGCAAGCTAAAGTAATTCCCAGTTTATAAGTATCTCCGGGCCTGAAATAATGAGTAAATTCTATGGAGTCTGAAGCACGTATTAGACAAATCTTTAAGGAAGCACTTGTCTCAATGCAGCACATTGAAGAAGCAGTCAAGAAGATAAAGATTCAGAGAGAAATGAAACCGGGTGAGAAAATAACATTGTCACAATACGGATGATATTATAATATCCATCGTAGTAGAAAGCACATCTCTAGTAAGAGCTATGATTTTAATTTCTTAAATTTGGATTGCCCTGCAGTTGTTGCTTTTCTGACTCGTACATTGCGTTTATTGTTCTGTTTTGGACCAGGAATAATAACTAAACATTATGAGATTAATGTCATTAATTTCATCCTACGTAGACATTGCATGAAATATATAACTGCGATCCTTGACCTTCCAGTTCCCTTTGTCGTTTCAGTATGCTTTCCACTCTCTACGACAATCATGACCTATACCACCTGACCATTGCACCAGTATCATGATTCCCATATACGTGTACTTGACGCCAATTACAGTTTCTTCTTTTTACATCCTTGTTAAGGCATCGCTTCCGAATGCGAGATGTTCCCCATTGTGACATAACGGACAATCTTTGTCCTTCCTTCGTTCCAAGTCAAAAACGACTCCGCAATTTCTGCAAATCCTTATATTACTCACTTCTTTTCTGTCTCCTGGACCTATTTTTGTCTTTAACTCCATGTTATGGTCATTATCTGTGGATTGTTGTATATACCCATGATGAACCTTGACCTCATCAAATGCAGGATTCTCACTTTCATTTTTGGTTCTTTCATTTCTAAACAATTTGGAAATGTAGCTGTGAATTCGTCCCCCAAAAGAGGTCTAACGGGTCTAAATTTATTCTTGGATATACGATCCTCAATAGCTTGCAGGATCATGGTTTCTGTTAAGCACTTAAAATGAGAAGTTTAACCCTCTAGCCTTGGGCTAGGCTTGAATTAGACTGTAGGGCTACGCTTTCTTTCACCTTACCATGATAAGAATTCCAGAAAGAAAAAGCTAACGTAGCTATGATGTTTCGCATTCAAAACCCCAAAATAGGTTTTTATCTCTAGCAAGTATAAATTAGGTAGGAACTGCGACTTACTTTACTTTTTTGCTGCATACATCACAGTACCTTTCTATCAAAGTAACTCCATCGCCAACGCTGAATAAGGCTTCGACAGTAGCTAAATTACCACAGCTAGCACAGTATTTTAATTTCCCTTTATGATGAGCATCTGTGAAACTTCTCAACGATGTAAACATTTTTTCCATCTTCATATTGTTATTTCACCTCATGAGAAGACGTAATTCCGTAAAAATGGTTTATTCTTCATAACATACTATGGCTGTCATACCAATAAGAACGTTTGTACCGAATCACGACTTTGGAAGTCATAGTTTAATTTTCTGCAGATTTTGAATTAAAAACGGGAATAAAGGCGTTTTGAACATGGTTTCGAGGTTAGTTAGAAGGACAGATATGCCTTTTCACCGGCCAGTGTCACACACGACTGGAACGTGGTTAAAAATGACGTTCATAAGCGTTTGGACGAATTATACTGGTCCTACCGGGCCCAATTTTGGGCAGAATTTCCGTAATATATTAAGTCTTGCTAAGTCATGAGAATTAATTACGTTTGGCGGATGACTGGTCTAGACCTTCCAACGACCGTCTCGCTGTTTAGATTACAGTCTATGGTATAGTATGTGGTACTTCTTTGACGTCTCTCCTCCGACTTGCTATGATTTCTTTCAAATAATTATACAACGCAATCGATTCCTGCATCAATTCAGCGCAGATGTCTTCAATGTATTTTGTTATCATCTATTATCTCGTCTTCTTGTCGCGCCTCACTTGGGTGATGTAATACGTTATTAATTCCACAAATTCTACTACGTACTAATTGATGCCTTGCATGTAACCTCGTAACCCGATGCAACTACTGTTTGTGACAACTACAATCGAAATTCGAATAAATCTGTAGACAAGGGGTTCGAAATCCAAATTATGTATTTCTCGCTAACAATGATTATTGTTTCCAAAGCAATATATGTCAATAAACGGAAGCCAACGAGAGACGACCTAATGTTGTTCTAACTGCTAATGATCAGAGTGGCGCAAGAGTTTTATTTTATGCAGCAGCACAGGCTAAAGAATGCGCGGACGTCCTGTCAGAGTTACGATGTCAAGAGTAGGCCGATTAGTCTCAAGAGCCACCGATTATCGTGTTTACCATCAAATCATTATTGATTATTGATAGTAACTCATCTGACTATGGTGTATGATTTCATCACTCGCTAACGAATATCATATTTAGGATTGTAGCCTTTGCTCCTGCAATATAATCAAACTGTAGATTAGAGAACCGATTGCGTATAATGTGGTCGAGTTTTTCTGAACTCGTCTACTATCCTTTACAGTTTTGTCTGTATCTCGTTACCTTCAATGTCAGGTCCATACCAATTTTTTATTATATTCCAAGACTTTAGTGTCAAGAAGAAGAAAGAATGTTAGAAAGCTAAAATGTCAAGTTCCGTGCGGAAGCAGCACAACTAATCTTCCTTAGTGTGATATTTCGTTGTCTATCTATTTTTTCGCACCAGGTTCTAACTCATCAGATATGATCTTATTTGTGGCATGCTGAACACCGTTCTCTTATCTAATATTAAATATTCTGCAGTATCTCGTCAGTAAAAGGGCTTCAATATACATACGCGAATTTCATCAATTTCCTTTAATGCCCTGAGCCACGAGTACAGAGTAACAACCAAGGCCACACTGTTCACATATAGGCTTTAATGAATTGCTGTCTGCGCTACCTATACAACATGGTTGCTTCACTCTTCCCATGTGATCCAATGAAAGTATAGCCCAAGAGGGACATTGTACAGGAGTAGTGCCAATGCCACCCCAATTACCTTTCATCAATGATAGTTGCTTAATACCATTAACCACAAAGT
>JBAVTY010000232.1:0-5728 GCA_049696495.1 Candidatus Nitrosopolaris sp. | reverse complement strand
CAATAATTTCACGGATAAACGGATTCCAGTCAGGGAAATGAGCAAAATCCGTAAGGACTTGCCAAACTTTTTCAGCTGGTGCGTTTATTTCGATTTCTGTACTTATTTCCTTCAAGGGGTAGAGTACGCCTAATTATTTATTATCTAGGCCCGGCAAGGCTTTCATGTAGCGGCAACATAAATAGTGCACAGATTAAGACTATCCCGACTACCATTCCGATGATGACGATATTAGATTTGATCTTTGATTTCCACATATGCTATTTCAAACACATTGGTTTGAGATGATTGACAGATATAAGGCTGTTGGATATAATACTTTACGAATGATAATTATTGGATATAATAATTAATATTGTAAATGTTTGATATCCGCGATATTGTAAATGTCATTCGTTTGTAAACCTCTCATGGCTTGGATAGCTTGAGTAAATCAGTCCGGTAAGATGTTCTTATTCTTCCTGACGAAGTATCCAAATGCTGAGTCTAATACAAAAATGGGATCATATACTAGTAAATATTACGAAAGACGGTTTGGAAAAAAATTCCTCAAATGAAGACCTTAGATAATTAAGATGCGGAAAATACGCGAATCAAGGTTTTTGGATATATTAAACTAACACTGCGGACCATGGTTTTAAAATCTTTACATAACCTTCTGTTATATGGCCACAAATATGATCTGATAACAGGAAATGGAAATACGGTTATGATCTGAAACTCAGTATTTATTCACTGCTAGAACTTTTGGAATGATACTACTTCCCATATGGCACAAATACCTACATTTACTACAAACTATCTCTGCTGATTCAGGATCTGTTATTGCACTTTCGCTTTTACATAAAGAGCATGCAATTGACGTTTGCCCTGGAAATGTATCATCACCTTTTGAATCTATCAACAAACAAAATACGTTGTACAGTCCACTTTATATTGTAGTAAGTAGATGATGCAATCTATTGCACTCGTTTGCAAGTATTGATTCAATCATATTGGCATAATAGAATGAGGCCACGGTGGAAATTGCTGTAGTGTGGAGCGACGGTGAGTGGTTGGTTCTTATGATCTTCGAAGGTACAATATTCACAGTGATGGCGTGAATACCGCTCAGCAGTTTGGAAGGATTGTCTGTTCGCAAAGAAAAAGGAGATACGAATATAGTCTATGCTCTGACCGAGACAAATTAGCTGGGGAGTTCAAGTTACGACATTCATACTTTGGACTCCACGATGAAAATTGATACTTCTTGCAAAAGAGCACTGTAAATGCAGCTAATAGACATTTTGTCAATGCGTTTTCAGGAGTATCAGGTAATGCATTGTTGATAAGATAGGGCGCAATAATTCGACGGATTGCGTTCTTTCTGTAGTCACCTAATGGAGTGTCAAGTAATATTTCAATCCACAGACGTTTCTTTTGGCAACATTATTGTTTATTTTTCCTTGAATAAGGTAATCTTCTAAAATCGCGCAGTAGCCAGTTTATTGCTGGTCTGTTATCATCCCACTTTTGTATAATTTTGACTTATGTTATAGATCTTTTATTTCTCTTAATGCTGTGTTGCATGATTCATTTAGGATTTGAGTTTATGCAAACCATTATCCAGGTCATTCGATTGAATATGTTATACAGAGCTGCCTTTAGTAGCTGGAATTCTTAACATGCAATTTTTAAATGACAAATTATTACTATGGCAAGGGTCTGCTTTGTTATTGGTAAGCATTTTTTCTGAGAATCGTAAGAATTTTTTGGAAGGCTGCTCAAACTCTGCAAATACGCTCTCTAATTCTAGGATGATGTCTTGGATCGGCAAATAGATATGATAACCAATACCAGACCAGGTCGCTGTTGCTTGTGCACCATTAATTTTCTCTTTGATGTTTTTTAACACATTCCTAAGTGATCTATCAGGTGCTTTCAGAGTTGAAGCGAGACATGAAAATCAAGTTCTGAGCCTGCCTGTTTATATCACGAATTCCAGCATAGTCAGGATAGGCGTTTATTCTGCAGTCTAGTAGGTTGACCTGTTTGAATCTTGCAAGTGCTTCCTCTTTATTATAGACTAAAATCTGCCTTCCTTCTGTTGAGTGTGTGGATACGGTCCTAGGCCATATGGGTTCCTTAAAATGACCGTCATCTAATAAAGCGGCATTATCGACGCCGTCTTTTTATAAGAGGAATGTATTCTTATAAAAGCCATTCAATCAAATAGGATTGTTAGAACGGAAAAATGGCGAAAGTAGATTTATCTAATTTATTAGTTTCTTCAGATGCTGATTCTTGAAGATTTGGCCTTAGATGACGAAGCTTTGCTTTTTCAACAGTGGGAGCAGTTTCCAGTATTTCCTCTTTTTCTTCGTTTTTTGGCAATAACTGTAATCGTTGGTCCTCACCTATTTTTACCTCTTCTTCTTGAGATGCGGTTCCAATTCATTGTACCTTGCCAAGATATCCCGTAGGGGTCACATAAGTTAAAAGGCTTACAGGAGAGCGACAATAGCGTGTCATACGGCAAAGATCCCATTTCAATTTTAATGAGATTGTGTTAGAAGTTGTAGAAGGCAGCTCGAGAAAAGTAATGGGAGTACGAAGCTATTGGACGAGTTTAAGATAAGTGGAATCGGTAACAGTTCCATTTGCGTTTGCTCCAGCGATCGTCAAGTTCGAGTTTGCAGCAAAGACTGATGCTCTAAGAGTCTCTCTATTGCCTACCCTAATTATTGTGGCTGATACTCTGCCATATTTACATCATTACTGCTAATAGTGCTTACGGTAGGTTGAAAAAACTACTACATGTGTTCAATTTCTCGTATCTATTATTACGAACAGTCGTCTTCACTACCCAAGGTACGGTACTTTAGCTATATCTTAGCGTTGCAAAGCAATTTCAAAAAGAAAGCAGTTAAATTGCAAATCTCTGCGATATCGTGGATTTCTAATTGAATTTCTATACATAATGGTTGCCAATGGTGTTTAATACCGATCATTACCTAATCCATATTCTATGATATATGGATTAGAGGTTGGGTATGTCAACAAAAAAAGAATCAGATAAAACCACCACAAGAGTTTCTGATGATACTACTCGTGTAGAAACAACTACAACAACGCCATTATACTCACCTACATCATCATTATCAGAACAACGCCATTCAGTCGATAGAGCATTAGATGAAACTAGGGATAATATTAGAAGAACAATAGAGGAAGCATGAAAAGAGATTCCAAGCATTCAATGATTATCAAGAATGATTATCAAGAACACTCTCCCCAAACAGATAGAGAAATTACTGACAGGTACCTAGAATCTCAAAATGAGGTTATAAAGTCATTTCAGTCGACATAGGTTCCACATGTAGAGAATGCATATGAAGTATTTTGGAACAGGTGGGTATCTCCACGAGGGGCAGCTGAAATATATTCGAGAACAGTAAGCAATTTTGCAGATAACTCAATAGCTACAACAAGGGTAGCAAATAATGTGATTGTTGCAAATATGGAAGCAATCAATACATTTGTTCAGCGTAAGAAAGATGATGTAGAAGAGTTTTCCAGATTGGCAGTTAATGCCGCAAAAACATTTGAACAAACATCAAGAGATACTGCTAATGCTTCCATACAACAATATGGTTGGTAGTGTCAAATAATACTAGGATACATTATATCTAAAACAAGAGAAAGAGTCAAGAAACGAAATCTCATATATCGTCTTTATCTTTTTTGTCAAATGAAACAAATTGAGATGTCTCTTTGCTTACGTCATATATATATGAGGTCATCTGAATCTACAAACCATGAAAATCTTGAAATAACTTGATTGATAATAGCCCTTAAACTGTAAGATGAAAGTATACCCAGTGAAGAAAAGAAGAAAAAACGCACTGCAACGCAGTGATTTCATTATGGTTAAATCTCAGAATTGTAATAGCTGTATTGTGGCCAAGGTGTAATGAGATAACAAAATCAAATGAACAAGAACAAAAGACAAATATTCAAAACCTCATTAGCAATAAAGAAGCAAGACATCAAAAAATCCAGTTATGGTCAAACGTCTTTGAAAGTAAATATGCCCTTCGTTTGGCAATCGCAGCTGCCGATAACTCAGAGGAATTTTTTCTTGCAAAAACAGATCCTAATGCGAGATATACTCATATCGTTGCAGAATCAGATTATCTTGAGGATTTTAAAGAAGGCTGGGAATATACTCTTAGACATTTCATTGAGGAATACAAAGAGGCCTTGCAACAACAGCCAAAAGAAGAATATTTGAGTAAGAATAAACCAGTACCATCTAACGTTTATCCTTCATCTTCAAAAAGAAGATTTGAAGAAGAGGCTAACACAGATGAGCGGAAACACTATTCTATTAAGCTAATATCATATCTAAAATGCCATTATTGTAACTTAGACTTTCATGATATCAACGCAAGGAGAGAACATGAATTGGAATGGCATGTCTAATTTTGCTGCTTCCACACATGGTTAACATTATTTTCCTAACATAGTTGACACTCCGGTCTTGGAGTGTAATAACAAATGGATATGATAGAAAATAAGCGGGCTAGATACAATATACTTCGCTCATGGATATGCCTTACTCGAGTGTCAGTCATGTTAGTACATCGTTTTGCTCTAGTGCAAATGTTGCTCCTCGTGCTGATTTTGATGACTGCGCCTACATCGTCGTGTCAACAGAATGGTTGGCGATAATCGGAGATCTTGTTTTTTGGTATTCCATAACTCCTTTGATAATGAAAATGCCGTTAGAGAAATGAAAACAACTACAGAATATTTATAATCTGAATTGAAGGATGCTGTAGCATAGGTGCTTGATTGGAATAAACTGAGACGACTTTCCAATTGCAACGAAATACGCGTATCTAGCCAACGCAGCCATCGCTCCTATACCTATGCCAGTATACAAAGTCTCTAAATTTTATGAAGAGGTTCTAAATCAGGGACAAAGATTATGGGATGAATGGGAATCAAAGATGGAACAGACAAGGGATTTGTATGCGAAATTTATTGGAGCTGATGATAGAGATGAGATAGGATTTACTCATTCGTACGACGGAGGAAGGAACATTTTCTTATGCTCTGCTGCTTACAAGAGTGAGTTTGAGAAAAATTCCGCCAAATATGGATATTAAAACACCTGGCATCCGAATGAATTTCACTGCGATGATGCACTAAACCCGCTAAATGGGGATACGGTTAGTATTGATTTAGTACCAATATTTCATTATTATGCAATGAAGGCATCAATGGCCAGGGATAGATGGATGAATTCTTGAAACTGTCGTATTTTACAGCGTATCGTATACTCTTGTGGCATGTTGACAGCCGATCTTTTGTTTGTGACGAATCTGTTCTGATGTTATATTTTCGCCGGCCGCAACCTTAGCATTTCCAGATCATATCACTAGTCAGTGCGTCATCCGGCTTCAGATAAAAAAATGCTGTTCAATATACATACGCAAAGTTCATCAAATTCCTCCTCTAATACCCTAAGCCACGAGTACTGAATAACAACCAAGGCCACATTGTTCACATATAGGCTTTAATGAATTGCTGTCTGCGCTACCTATACAACATGGCTGCTTCACTCTTCCCATGTGATCCAATGAAAGTATAGCCCAAGAGGGACATTGTACAGGAGTAGTGCCAATGCCACCCCAATTACCTTTCATCAATGATAGTTGCTTAATACCATTAACCACAAAGT
>JBAVTY010000231.1:0-15700 GCA_049696495.1 Candidatus Nitrosopolaris sp. | reverse complement strand
GACCTTTATAAGCTACAGGATACGCACTTGCGACTATTCCGTTCCTTACTACTGGCAAATTGTTGACATCGTCATAGTATAGACCCAATGGATATCCCATTACCATAATATCTTCGCCAATATGAAGAAGGTAATCTTCAGGGAGTAAATTAGCATCTGTGAAATATCTTAAAATCAAACGCAGTTCCTCAATATCTTTCCGCTTGAGAGGAATAGCAACAACGTCCGCGAATGGTTCCGGCTGTTTCCATACTGGTTTAACCCCATTGTACAATGGAATATCGTAATTACGACTCACTCTGAAATTCGTTGGATCTGTGTGAAGTGATAACCTTACCACATTAGGAATGTACCCTCTCGCTTCATCCAGAATTACATGCCTATTAGTTAGGAGAAATAGTTGGTCATTTGGATTTGAATAAAAGAAACCAGTGCCGTAACCCAGTTTTGTATCTGTCTTTGGGTCATCGTAGGTAGCTATTCTAGCTACTGCCAAAAACAAATGATCAATATCTTGGGACGTAAGGATATCTAACATATTGACAATCAACCAAGCTCGGACGTAACATTACGTTGGTCTGCGATCGGTAAACGGGATTCATTATATCACCCGCAATTCGCCTTGGCTGCCCCCATAATCGTCAGCCAAACGGTCCGCTTCTTCCTAATAACTAAATTAACGAAAGACTCATGGAAATCCGTGACAATGGTTCCAAAACCCGTAAGTTTCAGATCCAAGTGGTCTGCAGTAGCCACAAAAAACCGGTCAATGGAAATCATGGAAAGATGATGATAGATGATCCGTATATAAACAGATATTGGATTTAATCCCTAATGCATACTTTTCATATATAACCACTGTGTGTGTTAGCATTTCAACAATCTAGTTGTAGATTTCTTGCTATTCTGAAAAGATTGCTCCGTCTTTGTGTTCTTCTGATAAGTCTTGTTTGTCTACTATGCTTTTAAAGTCTTCAGTCATTTTCCTCATAAGGGGTATCCCAAATTCTCTCTAGAGCAAAGGTATTTGCAGCATGCAATGAAATCACAAGGCTATCAAAACCCCTGCAATCCCGGTTTAGACGGTTACATCTGCTATCATATAACGAGGAGCAATTTCTACAAGTATGTACCAAAGTATTGCCGAGGTTGAAAATTGCTCCTGTCATAGGAAAAGCAGTGTGGGAGCAGAGAGGTGATATTCGCGATGTGATCTCAATTGGAAAGTTGGTACGAAAGAATGATGGCCCTGAAGAAGTTGAGCACATACTTGCTACAATTATGAAGTACGGAGAAATGAAAGTTTAGTGATACACGTGGTAAACAATGTTTACATAATCCCGCTGATGTTACTAGCATTAGCAGGGCCACAATTAGTATATGCGACAAACGAAGGCTCATACAAATATGGGTTACAAACATGGGAATCGCGCAGTATCAATCTCCTACAAAAGACATGCAAAAGACATGGTGCGTATGAAAAAGAAATATCATAATATGATGTTAGCAGCAATCCTGATATTGACAGCAGTGATTTTTTGCTATCAGGTAGCGTACGGCGACACGGGTGACTGTGCTAATCAAAACCAGCCTAATCTTGTAGGGTGTCCACTTGACTATGTGAAATCAGTAGGGGGATTTCCGCCATTGTTTGGAAAGTGGACTTGTGTAAACTACACCGCTACTACATTGGGAGGCGATACCTCTAGGGATGCTATGGGCATCATAAGCGGTACGGATACGCCAGGAACAATAACCTTCAATAAGGACGGTTCATTGATTCAGACCGCCGGGGATGTCATGGCACCAGGTGCATGGGGCATGTCTGGTAAACACATGCTGGTTCTAGCATTTGCGGATTTCCAAGTCAAGCTTCACATCACCAAGGTAAGTCCTAACCACATAGATCTAACAGACAGTCTAGGCGATACGATACAGCTGACCCCGACCCAACAAGGCTAGGAGCTAGCCTTCTCATTCTATCTCAACATATGGCATACCCATGTTGACGTGATAACCAGCACTATCTACCCTAACTCTGCTCTCCGAATTGGATTGTATTGGATGAGCAGAATCTATCACAGGACCGTGAGTACGGTATTGCTTAGGATTGGGGTAATCAACTACTTGTTTGTGGTTTACAACTCCTATGTAATGTACATCATTACCTACATGTTTTACATGCCATTCAATAGGGACTTGCATGCCGTACAGGCCTCCTTTACCAGTCTTGGAGTCGAATGGGACTAGCCCTGGGAATGGACTATAGCCCCTGGTGGAACATGGCGGTACACCACGTTCCACTGGTGGAGCATACATACTATCATCGCAAAGGTATGTGTGGTCACCAGACGGTCCAGTCCAATCTTCTGTCGCCACATATACGGTGCCATCGGTGTTGTGAACGCCTATCGTTATGCCACAGCAGGCATCTTGTGGATTGTCTCTGTCCTTGTGGAATGAGCCAGGTCCACCTGATGTAATCCCCGTGTCGGGTCTCCCACCACCTTTAGTTGTGTCTGAGAAAGGACCCAATACAGGACTTGCAATTATGCCATAATCTGTAGCGCCATCTAGTTTATCTGAGAGATGATCAATCATGGCCCTACAGGTGGCCCTATGTCCACCACCGCCTAAGGGTCCGTCATAGCATGGACGTCCATGTCCACGAGTATCATATCTGTTTAAGTAGCCTACAACGGTGCCGGGTGATATCTGTGTAGGTACTATTATGTGATAAATATAGACGCCTATTACAGAACCAATAACGCCGAGAGCAATGATAAGAATTGATTTCTTGTGCTTACCAAGCCGCGGTAGTGGTAATCGCATACGGAAGAAGTAAGAGATATTAGGCTAAATACGCTCTCTAGAATATCATCTGACAGCTTTTTACCAGCATAGAAACTATCGTTAGGTCCAACCCTGCACTTCAGATGCAACATCCTGACATCTACTGACGTATGGGTATCCCGTTCGAATAAGAGTTGATTATTCAAGGCTCCGCTCATTTTGCCATGCAAGGGGATAACTCATTTCTTGACGAAAAGCTAGTCTACCTTCGCAACATTGACGCTATTAACCAGCTACCGGTCAATATAATGTGTCTAGGTAGGATTTATTATCATATGAGCAGACTTATAAGTGGACGACAAGCGCAACGTGTCGCTCCACTTACGTATGTTACAACGGCCATGCACGATGCCGCAATCGGATTTACTACAAGATCATAGATGATGAAAAACAGCTTTTTCCTAATATATCAACAATTTTGGCTTTCTTGCAATTAACTACAACTATTTGAAGTGCGTTATTAGTTCGTACAGACAAGTCAATAATGCAAATATATGTATAAATCTTACTAGTAATCCTTATACACCAACAATGCCCACAAAAGCGAGTTTAACCTTGGCAATCCTGGCAATCGCCATAGCGACGTCAACAACAATGGTGGCAGTTGGCTTTACACAGCATAACGTATTGGCAGATCCCTGGAGCTGGGGAGGACATCCATCAAAGAACTAGCGCAACTGCTACTAAAGCGGCAGCAGTGACTGCTACGATGTAAGATAGCTAGCAGCTCTTTACAGTGCCTCCTCTACAACTATAGAGAGGTAAGTTAGTGTGTATTGTTTATTATTTACTGCCTATACCTCCAACCATTTCCTTAGTCTATCTTAGTCTTTAAGACGGATAGATAGTGCTTCAACAGCAAGCATTCCAAAACGTCCAGCGAATATAAACTAGTATTAAAAGACATAATAGACATAAAACGAATGATATTAAAAGACATAACAAGTAAATTACCTATAGAAATGATTATAATTGAATGTAGACCAAAAAGCTGAAGAATTTGAGATACTTGGTAAACAGCTTAATGACATATATATTTCGACTATAGATCATGCACAAAAAGCACGGAGTAAGTTTCGGCTTAACATAAATGAAAACGAAAATAAATGTAGCCTTGATAACCTATTATGCTATTTAGCATTAAGAGAACATGACTTGTCAGACTTACAACTTAGACTAGATGATGAGGGCCTTTCTTCCTTAGGGATGCTTGAAGGTCAGGCACTAGTTAGTATTGAACAGGTTCTCAAACATTTTGGAATCAGTCCTCTTAATTCTGGTAGTTTATGCAAGATCAATTCTAAAAGTGCTGGTTTGCTTTTGAAAAAACGTAGTAAATTAATTTTTGGCTCTCCTGACAAGGGAAGAAGAACCTACATCATGGTAACACTTGATTCTTCGGATATCTATCAACATGAATTAATTGAGCAGCTGCTTGAAAATGGTATGGACATAGCCCGTATCAATTGCGCACATAATACAGATAGCGAATGGAAGTTAATAATTAAAGCTATACGTGAAGCAGAAGAACGATTAGTTCGACGTGAGAAAGGAACTAACCGCAAATGTATGATCTTAATGGATCTAGGAGGTCCAAAGATAAGGACTGGCCTTATGGAGCTGAAAGTGCGTCCACTAAAAATCTCTGTTCCCAAAGCGCTGAGTCGCAGCTCCGTGCATTTTGTAGAGGGATTCCTAGATACAAAACCCAGCATATAGAGGGGTTCAGCAACGGGATATTTAGCTCTTGTGCCCGAAAGAGAGATAGTCAAATCGCTTATCAGAGGCCACAAGACAAGGAATGTATTAACGAAACTTGAGAGCATACGTAACACGCTCTTGTTACACTTTAGTCAATCCAAAATATAGGCTATAGTAATTCCCGATTAGATTATTCATACCAAATGGTCGGTCAGCTCTCCAAGCAAACCCAATGATAGGATTTATCTTGTATCCTTGGTTTGGCGGAGGAAGATTAGATGCCCTACAGAAACACATTCAGAGATGCTGTTACTAGCTTTGGTAAGGCTTTTTGTCGATTTTACTACTATTGCATAGTTTGATGATTGATAATCCAAGACGAATATTTTCTCTCTCCTCCTAAATTCAAGAATGAGGCTAAATGCTCATGTAAAGTAAATTCAATCTGATCATCCAGGAATTGCGCAGCAGACACGATATTCATTTAGTCTTCTATCCATCATACCAAGCTGTTCCAATCTGTCTCTAATGGAATCCATTTAACACTGACAGGATCCTTAAACCACTTGATGCCGTTGCCACAATTCTTACACAGGGTCATAGGTATTCTAGCATTTTTGTTATATCAATTCGAGATAAAATAACTGTCCATTGTGAAATGTGATAAGACATGTAAGGTGCCCTTCCTATTCAAAAAGATCACTCCCAATAGGACCGTACTCTCTCTCAGATTGTGTTAACGGCTTTGGTTTGTTATACGCCAACCAAATTGACTGATCGGAACATAAGGTGGTGTCCCACGTCACGTATGTACGCAGTAATATGGGGTAGTTTTTTCTTCACATATCGCATTGTCTGTTCTCCCTCTTCGAATCAGTGAAACCTATTGGAAGATAGCCGAGCCTAGCTGCGGCATTTAGATTCAAGCGTGAGCAAGGAACTCCTTGGTATGTCATGTACTGAGCGTCTTTATCTTCAGGATTTATCATAACATCGGTTATCTGTACAGGAAAGTAGTAGTCGCCACCCTAGGTGTCTTCAAATATACCATTTTGTCTTGTAAATTCTCTGAATAATCGATGTTTCTTTATTTGGTGCCTTTCTTCAGTACTTAGTAATCCCGCTAAAGTTTTTGCCGCTTCAACTATATGTATGCCGTTGTTTAACATCACACATTCTGCTCGCTGTCCCATAACTGCATCTATTATTTCAGGACGAGTCCAAAGACCGCTTTCAGTTAAGCTTTCTAATATTTGTGTGGCCAGGATGACAGGAATATGGGTTGCTTCACATAAACATAGTATGTCTTCTTGAACAAATGCCAAATTACCAAATCCTATTTCAACAGCCAAATCTCCCCGTGCTATTGATACCGCAAATTTTGGCAATTCCAGTCCAGCAATAAGTATTTTAGCTAATTTATGAATTGCTTCAGCTGTTTCAATCTTTGCAACTATACCGAAATCCGCATGATTTAGTTTTGATAGTTCCTTATGTAGATTATAGATATCCTCTGGTCTATTAACAAAGCTTATTCCCACTAAATCTGCGTTTTTGACAACAAATTCCAAATTCATTATATCTTCTGGTGTTAACGCCGGTATTCTTATGTCCGAATCTGGGAAGTTCATCCCCTTGTTGGATTTGATCTCAGCTGTCATGCCTTTAGGTGAAATGATCTCTAGCTCAAGATATTCTTCATGTGAAGAACGTACAATAGCTTCAATCTTTCCATCATCTATGAATACTCTATGACCAATCGCGACTTGGCAAAGAACATCTGAATGCGTACAACTAATACCTGCAGGTTTGCCATCCGATCCACTATGACCTAATTTCGTATTATCTCTATAAAGCCGCAGTATATTTCCAGCCTGTACCTTTATCTCAATCGGTTGTGGTTTGATAGATCCTACTGTGAATGAGCACCTGCTACTGTCATTTCTATCAACATCATTTATTTGACACACTAACTCCATACCTTCTTTTATGTAAGCAGTTTGTTCCAGTCCTATTCGTACTCTAGTGGGACCTATTCGCTCCAGTACTGTAATAGTACATATGCGTTCATCCCGTGCATCCCGGAAGTTTATCTTTTGACCTATACTCAAACTTCCTAATCCTCCGTAAAGGATTTTGGATATTGCTATAACAAAGCTTGATTTGCTCCCTCCTTGGTTCACTAGCTCAGTTTGGTTTGCTTCACTATCCAAGAATCCCTCAACAAGACGCAATGGACTACCATGTATATCTATTGGGACAGAAATGTTCAGCGGACGAACTTTAAGCTCCATAGGCCCTGTACGGATCTTTGGACCTCCTAAGTCCATTAAAATCATACATTTACGTCCAATTGCTTTTCCATGTCGAATCAATCGTTCTTCTGCGGTGCGTATAGATTCGATTAGTAGCTTCCATTCCCTTTTTGAATTGTGGGCACAATTAATACGAGCTATGTCCAAACCGTTTTCAAGTAGCTGCTCAATTAATTCATATTGGAAGATATCAGAAGAATCAAGTGTTACCATAATATGGGTCCTTCTTCCTTTTCTTGGAGACCCAAATAATAGTTCAGAACGCTTTGCCAGCAAAAAACTACTACTTTGAGAATTAATCCTACATAAACTAGTATTAACTGGTGCAATTCTAAGGTGTTTGAGAACCTGTTCAACGCTAACTAGTACGTGACCTTCAAGCATTGCTAAGGAAGACAAGCCTTGTTCGGCTAATCTTAGCTGTAAATCGGACAAGTCATGTTCCCTTAATGCTAAATAGCATAATAGGTTATCAAGACTACATTTGTTTTCGCTCCCATTTGTAGCAAACCGAAACTTACTTTGTGCTCTTTGTGCCTGTTCTATAGTTTTAATATATATTTCATTTAGACGTTTACCAAGTATCTCAAATTCTATTCCTTTTTGCTCTATATCCAATTCTTATCATTCTACAAGCAGCTTATGGGATATGTCCTTCACTACTATCGATTTTACGTTTACAAATTCTCGTGTACCGAATTGTGACAGTTCCCTACCTAATCCGGAAGATTTTATCCCCCCAAAAGGCAATCTAGGATCGGATCTTACCATCTCATTTACTCGGACCACCCCACTTCGAATCTCTCGTGCGAGTCTTACGCCTCTGTCAAACTTACTCGTCCATATGCTAGCACCTAATCCAAATTCTGAATTGTTTGCTTCCCAAATAGCATCTGTCTCGTTATCCACTACAATGATAGGTGCCGCCGGTCCAAATACCTCTTCATTCAAAATCACCATTTTATGATTTACGTTAGCTACTATCGTTGGTTCATAAAAGTAGCCATCACCTGCAATTAACCTGCCGCCTGTCAATATTTTGCCACCTTTCGATTTGGCATCTTCTACCTGATTCATTAGAGTTCGTCTTTGGCTTTCTCTAACTAGTGGTCCCACTGTAGTTTTGGAATTCATAGGATCTCCAACGACTTCTGCTTCTACATTTTGTGTAAATAGTTTTGAAAATTTATCCGCTACTTCCTTTACAACAATGAATCTCTTTGCCGCGATACAGCTCTGACCCGTGTTAAGTAATCTGGATTGCGCTGCCAAGTGTGCTGTTTGATTTAGGTCAGCGTCTTCAAGCACTACGAAGGGGTCGCTCCCTCCTAATTCTAAAACACACTTTTTCAATCTTCTTGCGGCAAGCTCCGCTACCCTTTTACCAGTATTAACACTGCCTGTTACTGAAACTGCATCAATCTTATCTGATAATACTAATGCTTCTCCAGCCCTGTAGTCACCTGTAACACACTGAAATACATTCTCTGGAAATCCGCTTTCTCCAAAAGCTTCTTCAATTTGAAGCGCAGATCCTATACATACACTTGAGTGTTTAAGTACAGCTACATTGCCCGCAATTAATGTCGGGACAGCATAACGCATAACTTGCCAGAAAGGGAAATTCCACGGCATAATCCCTGCTACTACTCCTAAAGGTTCGAATGAAATGAAGCTCTTTCGAAATTCAGTTGGAACTATCTCATCACGCAAAAATGCTTCTGCATTTTCAGAATAATATTCACATACCAAAGCACATTTCTCTATTTCTGCAATTGACTGAGTTATGGGTTTCCCCATTTCTTCTGTAACGATTCTGGCGTATCTGTCCTTATTCCTACTGAGTATTTTGGCTAAGTCTCGAATGTAATCACAGCGCTCCAAGATTTCTTTCTTCTTCCATTTTTCAAAACCATTTTGTGCATTTTTTGTGATAAGTTCAATCTGGTCTATAGACATGCTATCGTATGATGAAATGACCCTTCCCGTTGTAGGATTAATCGTTTCGATTTTACCCTTATTAGACATGCTGTATCATCACAATAATACGCGTTTGGACCTAATAAAGTCAATCTTGTTCTCACGACTATTTAGGGTCAGGGTGACATATATGAACAGATTGATGTTGCTGCTGAGCGTCCACGTTTCCCTGGAATGCAATAGTTGATACTTACTAAGTGCATTTCTGGAGAAAAGATCGATTCGACCAAAAGCAATCAGTGACTATTACAACCAAAATGGAAAACATGAAAGAACCGCTTGTGTAGTAGGTTCTGGTAGAGGCAATTCCGATAGTTATCTCGATAATTGAGTTATTTCATGTACCCCTACATTGATAGAAAAGAATTCCTCTACATTACACAACTCCGGTGCTAAACGCGTTAGATACCTTTCTTGCTTGTCTAACAACGAAAATATTGGGATATCCGGCACAATAATGAATATACATGCATATACAAAATATACCGTTATATTTGTAGTACATCCGCCGAATATATGAGATTATACTTATAGTCGAAAAGAGTAGATATAGATACAATGAATTCAAAGACAACGATAACTCTCAGTGTTATAGCTATTGTAGCAGCAGTAGTACTGTTTACATCAGGTCCATTAGTAACAACCCACCAAGCAATGGCCTTCCCATTCCATAGCGGGTTCGGCTTCCACCACGGGTTCGGCTGGGGCGGCTGGAACGGCTGGGGCTGTTGATAACCCGATAGAACACTTGCAGTAATATGATCAACTTCAAGTGCATGACGCATTCCGAACATAAGCGTTGTCGAGATGGATACGGCGAATGTCTTGACATCTCCTACCAAGTAATTCAACCCCCAACCAACATGAGTATTATTAAATATTGCAGTAGTATTATTTAGGGATTTACACTATGAGAATAACATTCTGTAAATACGAGAAAATACTATCTTCGTTATTGCATTCTCAGATTCTGGTGCGTGTTTTAGTTTAATTAAACATCAATAGTACAACTAGTCGTCTTAATTCAATTGATTCAAAAGACTTTCTCGAGTTAACCAAGATAAAAATTGCAAGTAAAGAAACAGGAATCTTGATTATAGATGCAAGATGTTTTTGTTGCAGCAAATATACTAGGACATACTGTTCCTATGAGTAAATATGTGGTGTTGCTTACAGTTGCTGATGAACGCGATGGCGCACTCTCTGGTTCTACATTAAAGGAAGCAAAGTTCATAGTCCTCACGAACAGATGGTTTATGGAGAAGATAGGATAACATTTCCATTGCTTATAGGATATGCTTATCATAATCGAAGCTGGGTTACAAGAGGAGAAAAATGTTTGAATAATATATTTGAATAAATATTGATTTCTCCATATGATGCAGCTTCAGTACGTCCGGATGGGAGGAAGTATGAGTATATTAGATCCTCGTAATATTCTCTTGTGATTTAGAAGTAGTTTAAGTCTCTGTTTCTTCCTTAGGTTTGGTGTCTATCGGACTTTGGTTGCTATTAGTTCTAGCTACCTTCTTTCGCGTAGCAAAGCCATATCCAAACGCCGCACAAATGATAATCACAGCCAGAACGGGACCTGTTAAATCTGGTAATACGTCTGACTTGCTGATCACAGAGTATGATTCCATTGCAGCAATCGCCAAGGCGAGTCCGCTCAATGCGTATGCCATATATGTGAACCCTTTAGTGTCAAATATTCTCGAAAATGCCGAACGAAGGATCACACTATCTAATGTATCAACTGGGATCATACCTAAAGCAAAAAACCCAGCAAGGATAAGTGCTACTTGTATTCCAAGTGTTGCAGACGCGGCAACTGTTAATGTTAATGCTGATATTTGAGTGGCAGTATCAAACCCTAGTCCGAATACAAGTCCAGTAATTAGAGCAGAACCAAAGGGCCCCATAATATGAGTCCTGGTTACCACTTTGCTAGCAAGAATTGCTGAACCTGTCTTGCCCCATTTTTTCATCGAATAAATATTAATAGCTCCAATTGTCGCTAAAGCAATCGTCCCGATCACACCTCCCCAGAAGTTAAGTTGGTCTACTCTTCCATTTGTAGCACTCCCTATTGTGTATATTATTAGAAGCATTTCACCTAATACAGACGTCATATGACCTATGCTGAAGCCACTGCCCACCCATCGAGCTCTTTTCCTTGCGTTATGCATCCTTACTAGATTATCTATTGCAGTAATGTGGTCAACATCAAGTGCATGACGAATTCCAAAGAAAAGCATTGCCGGGATGAATACGGCGATGAACGTCTTGACATCTCCGACCATTAAGTATTCCAACCCCAAAGCAACATGAGTATTATTAAATCATGAAGTAGTATTATTTAAGGATTTACACAAGAAGAATAATATTAGCAGACATCGACAAAGATATCAGATTGTGTGAAGTGTGAGTCCCACATTCTTGTACTAAGTTCTCTGTTCGAGTCCTTAGGATGCGATTTGTTGAATTCAACGACATAATCGATAAATCCTCCTATGGTTTTCCGCGACTCTTCTGTAGACGATTAGGTTATCCTATGTGGATTTCTCTTCAAGCATAGCGGATTTTCCATGAAAAGTACCGATAAAAATCATTTCGCTTTTACATGTGCCTTACGTTCTAATTTAAATCCAGATAATGGTTACTAAGTCGGTTCGGTAACATCTGTTGGTAGTTAAGCTACATAACGTTCACGAAATGAAACTTTAGGCTCTTGATTCCTCGATTTTTTGAAAGCTCATTTGCGAGTTCTTTCATTCTCCTAACATCTCCTTTTACCATAATACTTTCTAAGCAATTATCGTCATTCAAGTGCAAATGTGTAGCAGCGCTTATTATGTCATTATACTTATGCTGTGTCCTAGTTGATTTTGTGTCCTGGTTATATATGTGGTTGTCATATAGCATTATTATGGCACCTGCTCCCGACTTTGGAAGATCATTCATCCAATTATGTTCATCTACAAACGAATGCAAAGCTGTCTGTATTGCCTTTGATCTATCTGTAAATCCAGCTTTTACCATTGACTTATCAAACTCAGAAAGGAGTTTGGGAGAAAGTGACATACTGATTCGCTCTACGTAAGATTTTTGATTGTTTTCATGACCAGTCGTCCGTTTTAGAGTCAATTAATGAGTTAATAGTAATAGTAATTACTATCTTTTATCTTTTATTAGGCTCTATGAGGAACTTGATTCCAAGACCGAACATACTGTCGCTGTTGTTGATATGATTATGAGTGGGTCAATGCAGACGAAGCAGGGCAAAAATTAATAGTATATTAATAGTACCAAAATCGGGCCTGGTTTAAGCAACGTTGATAAAACCAAAATTATGTTTTCACGCTGAGCCACGCTGCTATAGAATAGTGTTAAGTAACAAATATATCATCTCGCCGCTATGTTATCAGCCCAAATGACAAATGTAAGGATTCTCGCGATTATTGTGTTGATAGGTGCGTTAACGATGCTAACATTGAACACACAGCAAACATTCTCCATGATAGGTGCACAAAGCGCGGGATCAAGTGGAGCAAATGGTAGCGCAAGTGGCGCTGATCGTCATCTATTCTGCAATACTGGAGTAATAACGCCCGCTTGTAAATAAAGTCAATTCGTATATTATCCTCTATAATGGACGCTTCCTGACAAATCGTATTACACGCGATTAATCGACTTGTGCACGTAACGTAAGGCTCTTTTGTCGCCATATTGGATCCAGTATAGAAAACACTCCTGATTGATATGGGTAGTGGATCAAGATCAAAGGCGTTTCACATCCTATGTGGGTTAGGACAAAATATTTCCAAAATGCAATTGGTCTTCATATAGAAAAGGAATTTGTTCCTTGAGTATTTCTTTACAACTATCGATCATGGCCTCGCAAACACAAATTAGGACAGCTGCAATAATTGTGTTTACCTTCTCGAATCCCGTTGCAAATACCCCGACCATGGACCCACAGATTACCAAGGGGTACTCAGTAACTTCCAACTTACTATAAGCTTTATATGTAATTACCATGTTATATTAGGTATGGTGGTGTTAGTATAGTTATTGAATTGTACGACAAGTCTTCAAACATACCAACAACAGTTTCTACTACCCCAACAAAGTGTCCTAGTTGTGGAAACGGAAAGATAATCACGGACACCGAGTCTGGCGAGATCATTTGTAACAAGTGTGGTCAAGTTATTTCTGACAAATTACTAGATATAGGACAAGAGTGGCGTACGTTTACCACAGATGAAAGTGAAGTAGGTAATAGAATCGGACTCCCACAATCTCTAGCTCGTCATGACATGGGGCTTTCAACAATCATCGGAAGAACCGACAGAGATGCCAACGGTAACAGGCTTGATCCGGCTATGAGTGTGAGGATGAATAGGCTAACTACCTGGGATATGAGATCTCAATTGCATACTCCTAGAGACAGAAGTCTCAAACAGGCTTTTTTCCAATTGGACGTATTAAAAGATAAACTCGGATTGTCAGACGGCATAATAGAGAAAACAGCATACATCTACAGGAAGGCACAGTCAAGGAAACTTACTCGTGGCAGAACTGTTTCCGGAGTCTTAGCGGCGGCCATATATATTGCATGCAGAGAAATGGGAGCTCACAGAACGTTGGATGATATAGCGACAGCTTGCAATATAAAGCGTAAAGAACTCTCAAAAGATTTTAGAGTGCTTCACGCCAGGCTTGACCTTAAAATCCCACCAACCGATCCTATGAAATGTATAGCTAAGGTTGCAAATAAAGTTAAACTAAGTGATAAGACAAAAAGGAAAGCAGCAGAAATTATGAGCAGTGTCATGAAAGAAGGAATATCGGCAGGAAAAGACCCCATGGGACTTGCAGCATCTGTACTCTACTTATCAAGTATTAAAAATAAAGATACCATCACTCAATCAAATATTGCAGAGGCAGCTGGAGTAACAGAAGTCACCGTCAGGACCAGAGCAAAAGAGCTAAGAAAGAAGAATTTGATTTAAGATAACATGAGGGGCTGATTTAGGTCGCATTCTACTTGCATGCTGTTTAGCTGTAAGATAAGTCCATCTAACGGACACTGGAAAACGAGTTAGTTAATACTGAGTGAAAATTTCTTCCATTGCCAACAACAAATTTAATGCATATTTTTTTCTAAAACAAAGAGACAAGGCATTGCAAGATAATTCCAAAATGCTCGAGGGGAAAGATGTCAAAGTGCATTATCATTTGCTGAACAAATTATTCGACTCCGTAATTAACGAGCTACTGCCTTGGTTTGTGTTCCATTATCTTCGCAATAGTTTAAAGGCATGGTTCCCATTACCTGTTCTAAAGTAGCGTGTTATCCATAGAAGTGCAAGTGGTACAAGAAGTCTAGCATCCTCTATTCCTCCAGTGTCTATCGTTTCCCCCCCAAATTTTGTGAGGATATCATCTATTACAGTCTTCTTGGCGTGGTCATCATTTCCACATATAAACATGGTAGGTGGGCCACCAGGGAAATCTGGATGTATAAAGTGTGGGTTCTCAACTGTATTGAACGCTTTTACAACTTTTGAATTCGGCAACATGTGTTGAACAGTCTCGACAGCAGAGTCCGTATGACCTATTGCTAGTCTTGGTGGCAATCCCTTTGAAAAATCCAATGGATTGGTGACATCAATCACAATTTTGCCAGCAAAATTCTTAGGATTAGCCATTTTTATGGCATCAGCGGTTCCATCCCATAAAGTTGCAATAACATCTAGTTCGCCAAATGATGCTGCTTCTGCAAAAGTTCCTAATGAAACTTTTGCTTTGTCGTGTTTAGCCATCCATTCAGTTAATTTGTCTTGATTTGGATTACGTGTGCCAATCTTCACTATATGTCTGATTTCAATAAAACTGTCAGCCAATTTACGGCCCACATCTCCAGAACCCAGTATTCCTACTCTCATGATATCTCTTTTTCTCCTCGTGAAATATGGATACGAGTCATTTTGCGATAACTATTCTTCTCGTTGATACTTATCTTCACTATCATCACTAATATAACAACAGAGGAGATGTATAAAAATAGAAAAGTGAAGTATGTGGAAGTTAGTTACCACCTGGTTAGTGAACCCTCTGCTCATCATTAATGTCAAAAGCAAAAAACTCATCATGAGTGACGCATATATCGTTAGCATGATATCTCCTTCACAAATTGAGGAAAGACTTTGAAGAAAAGTATGACAGATGGTGAACCCCACTCTGAGTTATTCAGTTATCTTCTAAATTCGAGAGTTGCGGCTCTGTCGTATGCATAATGCTGATTTATGTCATTGATAGTTCATAATGCAGGTGCAATAGTCATTTTCTATATTTATTGCACCTATTCCTATTAATTCCTGGATCTCTTTGGTATCGAAACCTTCATCCCTTAGCTTAGCCAAGGAAGATGTTCTCGTGCCTATCTCTAATATAAGGTTCGTGATCGTATTATCAGATGCTAACCAACACAATTGGTAACGTTATTTGTGGATTTTATAGTCCAACACTCATTGTTTCGGTCTGTTCTTATTTATGCTGTTGAAAGTTTGCTATTAGCATTACTACCTGAATCCAAGGATAAAATTATCTATTATTTGTAAGTAGATACTGCAGTGTGTTTATCTAGTTAGTGTTTAGCTAGATCTCTAACCCTTCTTTTTACCCTCTCTTACCATTCTTACAATGAGAAACTATATTTGAAAATATTATCTCATGTGCACATTTCATAACATTATCGAGGTTCCAGGAAGGTGAAGTAAAGAATCTGTTTATGCTGCTCTGACACTTTGTTTCACCAACAGTATCCCTCATGCTCTTAACATCAT
>JBAVTY010000230.1:0-2310 GCA_049696495.1 Candidatus Nitrosopolaris sp. | reverse complement strand
AACAGATAAAGTCAGACGTATGTGCAAATAGGTTCTATCAATACATTGAAGAACTAAAAGACCAGGTATCCGAGTACCTTGACAAGCAATTTGGAAGATGGTGCTAAAATGACATTTGCTATGACAGTTGACTTATCACAATCACACACAAAGAATAGTGTTGTTCTTTTTTTACCATGAAGATTCCCTATATCGGCAGTGCCCAATATCTTAGACAATCATTACATGCATTTCAGATCCGTGCATAAAGAAGGCCAAACGGTTCAGTTATTTGGTTATCCCGACACCGGTATCCTTGACACTAATAAGAGCGACCTCCTGTCCATAATCATCTTTCTTTTTCATACTGACATGTATAGTTCCACCATTCCTTTTGGTGAATTTATATTAGTAAATGAGAAACAACCTGAATAAGTCTTAATCTGTTTGCTTCTACCAAAATAGTCTCTTATATAGGTTCATACAATATTTGTCCGTCCGTACTGCCAAACTGATTTTTAATAATATCTTACGGCTCCAGATATTCTCTCATTTAGATTTAATAGTTCTTTATATATCTCTAGTGACTAACTCTCAATTTTTGTAACATCTAAAATGTCCTCTACCACTCGCTTCAATCTCAATGGATTTCTCGTTATGAGATCTTTGATTTTATGTAAATTCTAAAGAGATGATCAAGGTATTTTTATTTGAACCTTAATAGTGGGAAAATGGAGTAAGTGGCCTACTGTCAACAACCCGACATCTGAACTTGTTGACATGTTATAACTTTAAGTAATTTTCCTCTAATAGCATGTGTAATGCGTTTACTGGGATGGGAATATTTATGGAAAACCCTTGCTACTATTGGGGTTGCAAATCTTTTTCTCTTCATTATTATCGTATTTGTATTCGCGATTGACAACCGTATACTCATTTGGGTCTTGATTGCTATCGAATCTGCATGCTACCTGGGTATTTTGATTGTGCGTCGACATATTCGTCAACTTCTGCGTTAAGACTCGTTAGTATTTCAAATCGGTGTTTCTCATACAAATGAAGATCCTGGCCAAATTCGATATGGGTTTTATACTTTTTACAGAAAATGCAGCTTAGCCACGGCAGACTAGTACACCATTAGGATCAAGATTGATGTAAGGATGACGGGCGGCAGACAGTTCTAAATTTCACTAGACACTGCTTTACTATTAATTCTTGATTGGGCATCATCAGGACTAATGTACTTACAGTTTTTCTCTAAATGTTCTCTATCAGGGAAATCTCGAACACATGTGTGTGCATGTGTAGCTATTATTATTTTGGTTTAACGTAACATTTCATACGATGCCTTATTCTTTTTCGTATTCTGGTCATCATAACTCGCAGCTTGCAGACTTTTCTATAGTTTTACTAATTCTTTGGAAGTCAATTGCCGTTTTTTCGTTTTATATGATAGGCATCAGACAGATTAGCCGTATTATTATTGCTAGCAGTCAAATCCCAAAAATTTTCATCTTTGAAATATCCTGATTCATTTCCTTCTTTATTCAAATATATTTTATATCCTGACACCTTTTCTTCTATTCCTTTTTTGTCGTTATCCACAACAATAGATTTGGGTTTTTCTTCACAATTTATATTGAGATTTTCGTTTGGATCCTAGAAAAAGTTATCCTTAATATGTTCTATTGCATCATGCCATGTATATGCTTTTATCCTACCTGTCATCTTGCCCTTACTGAAGCGGTTATTCTTATCTTCAGCGTATCTGTAAACATCATAATTATCACCCGACTTTATACAATTATTACAATAAGCATTTTTTCCTTTCTCAATACAGTTACAACATTGTGGTATTATCATGATTACTCTACTGATTGTTTGCACCGTTTAATATTCATTCATGCATACTTGCCTAGCATTACACGTCTATTAGTTGGTGAAGTCCTTAGTGTTATTCGGCAACATGGACAAGATCATGCTAATTTGGACTATGGTGGCGTTGGCAGGCCTGCGAATGTACATGGAGGATTGTGAGTAGGATCTGCAGGTTTATCATTTATCATATTCTCTCCCGCGTGGTATCCGTTGATATAGGTATCATTTATTTGGAAATGAGTAGCTCTAGTAAAACCTAGCAGCTCTCCCTAAGTCTGCGAAAGATGCTATACCTGCTCTCAACTGTTGCATCTCTCGCGCCTCTCGCGCCTCGGACAAACCTGAGGAGATGCCTGCAAAACATGACTTGGTAGAATTAGCCTGTGGACAAGTATATGGGCTTGCCATCAAGACTTGTGATTGTGGAATCGCAGAGACGATAGGAACCCAATT
>JBAVTY010000229.1:0-2896 GCA_049696495.1 Candidatus Nitrosopolaris sp. | reverse complement strand
AACAATTTTTCTGCATTTCTCCAACTTTCATGCTTCAGTTCTACCTTGTATGGAAATGCATCCATAGGACCGTAGATTATTGGTACTGATGATGCCTTTAATGCTACAAAAACTTCTTCTCTATGTACATCACAGCAGTGATTTGCAATAGCTTTTTATTCCAAATTCTCTTACTAGTTGAATTAGTACCATAATATCATCTTCTTTATGAACGTGGAACATCATTTTGAATCTGCCTGAAAGTATCTCCATGAGTACTTCTGTAAGTGGATCTACTTCATCTATGACTTTCTTTTCTTTTTGCAGAAGTCCTTGCATTTTTCTTGCTTTAATAAAGTTCTCACGCAGCATTGCTACCGCACCCATGCGTGTTGACGGCCTATTGCCCTTCCATTCTACGGTACTACGTGGGTTATATCCTAACGCTGCTTTGATTCCGACATCCATAATGTATGCCTGACCAATATCCTGAACAAAATTACGTATCACAACGGCTTTTCCTCCGATGATATTTCCGCTGCCTGGTAGTACTGTAGAATAGAGAACACCACTTTCGACTGATTCAGTAAAGGATGGATCATCCATGTAGATACTGTGTAATGCAGTCACCAAAGGATAAACCGAATTCATTTGTTCATTAGATTCCTCTTCTTTGCCTGGCTCACCTGATCTTACCTTCCCTATATGACTGTGTGAATCTATAAATGCTGGAGTAACAACTATATCGTCACCTTCTAGTATTATCTCGGTCCCTCTGTCTTCGTCCGGTTTCCTGCTCCCAACATACTTTATTTCATCTCCCTCAAATCCTATTATCATATTCTCTTTTTCCTCAGCGCCATCGAACAATACATTTGATTTGATTAATTTCATAGCTTGATATGAAATCTATTGCCCATAGATTTATGTTTAGGTTTCCTGTTTCATATCCATTATATTATTACTCTTTTATCTAGTTCGAATCTATACAATTTATCGGGAGTTCCCAACGCAGCAGCAAACACTGCAACAAAACCACACACTAATGTTTCCCCGCCTGAATATTGCTATTGGAGCTCACATTATCAGCTGGTTGTCAGTGCACTCGTGATGATTTTAGTTTGTTGAAAATTTGATCTGTCAACCAATTTATTAACTCATTTTGCGAAATTAGTACTAGTAAAGGCATGATTCAATTCCTCTTTTTTGTAAGTATATTGTCCATTATTGGTTTGATATGATCTTTTTTCGTTTTCCAAAAAGACAACCGATAATGTAGACAGAGGAGACATTGAATTAGCAGGAAATGAATTTATTATGGTTAGAGGTAATAGCAGAGTCCGTCACTACTAGTTCCAAAATCGTCCATCAATAACCATGATGTAGCTGCTTCAAGTGGATTAGTAAGTTGCCAAATTTGGCTGCTGTCGATGACATTACATCATCATGTGTATGGTCCATGTCAATAGAACCGTTGGTAATATGAGTTCTTGTACTTTTGCAATAACAATTGCATTTTATCTTTTTAAGTATGTCTTTGTCTATATGAAACAGTAGGATGTCCTCATTAGAAAAAAACAAACGCAGCGACCACGAGGAAAAATTAAACCCCGAAGAGGTTGCTAAAAAGGTGAAAGATGTAGCAAAAATCATTCGTGAAACATCTTCTACTGCGAGAGAAACAGTAAGAAAATTCCATGAGAGTGGAGCTATATCGGAACTTGCAGGGGCGGTACAGGAAGCTGCAGATGCAACAAAAGATACTGCGACTGAGATTAGAGATACAGCTAAGGAAGTCAGAGACAGCCATGTAGCAGCCGATACAGCTCGTGCAGTGGAAGAAGCAGCCACGACTGCAGGTCAAACTGTACAAGTAGTACAAGATACGGCCAGACAGATTCCCAAGGCAGCGCCTAAAACAATCAAGTCTGCAAGAAAAGGAGCTGCTAAGACAAGCAAAGCAGCAGATGCTAATGCACGCCAAGCGAAAAACAAAGTTAAGAAAGGAGCTGCTAAGACAAGGATTGAAGCTAAGAAGATTACAAGGAAAGCAAAGACACAGATGAATAAGAAAAAAAGAGGTTTAACGCGGTCTGTGAACAAAACGGTAAGATAATCGGCTTAGAAGATAAGACAATCGTAACATTACTTCGTTAATACTAACTAACGAACACAATCGGTAAAGTTATTTGTAGAACCGTAAAACAGATTATGATTTATTCGAATATCTCCCAACTAGATTAGATATGTATCTGTCATATCGCCTGCAGCTCTATTACAGAACTGTTATAAAGCCAGGCAGCACGTTCTTGTGCCAAACAGCAGCGGCATTAAAGCATAAGATTAACAGTATAGTCTGTGAAGACACCCAAGGCACTGATCTCGAACATGCATCACTTAGTACGACGAAATCAAGTCAAGAAATAACATAATACTGACTTAATACTATGCTTCAAAAAGTTGTTCCCCATTATGAAGCTGACTGGCTATCTGATAAGTTCTATCTTGAGAACGCATTGTAGGGGAATGAGCGGCTAAATATCTAGATGCGGCCAACAAGATATTTACTCTTGCAGCATTATTGCCTTCATTGTCCAGAAGAGAATATTGCCTGTAAGCTCCTTCAATCATCTGAATAGAATGAAAGTTACGGTCTTCTCGTAGCAAAAGCTTCCCAAGCATAGACGTAAGTTGATCTAATCTTCCTCCTTGATATAGATAATCTGCTACCAACTGTCCTGCCTCATTTACTCTCTGTTGTTTGTCCAATAGTTCTGTTAACTCTCTTAGTTGTTGTAATTACACAGATAGGTAACAATTTTGGTTACCTACATCGGTTACACTTTCTTGCTTCTTTTTTGTATATATCTTGGATTTAATTAATCTTTGTAGAAACATTTCTGATGGTGTTAGTCCA
>JBAVTY010000228.1:0-3571 GCA_049696495.1 Candidatus Nitrosopolaris sp. | reverse complement strand
TTAATTTTTCTTGATTTTCTTGACTCAATATATCCGAAAACTTGTCAAGTATAATGATTTCATCTGTTAGCCTTTTAAATCGTTGATAAGGAAGCTCTCGACCCTTTTGGCAGATGCAAACAGTTTTGATATCTTCATCCTTGGCGCCGTCCATGATCTCTAGAGCAGAGTGACTTCCTATTGTGCCAATGGTGACATTCTTCAAGTCATATTTATTGACAATGTTCTCAACTTGCCGTCGACTGATCATCTCAAGCTCCTGGTGACAAGGAATTGTAATAAAAAGTTTCCATACTACTTTTACCATCGGAAGACGTGCTAAAGTGACTTTATTTTTGAATTAAGCTACAAACTTAGCAAGTTCGTATTTTTTTATTTATTTTTATTCTTATTGATTTCGGTTTCAATGGCAATCCTCAACTGGTCATCGTTCTTGTTTGTATAATCAATTCCAAGAGTCTCAGCTATTGCTTCTAGTTTTTCTCGTCCTACAACACTCGTATCTTGATTTCTGACGCCTTGAAGCTCCCTTCTTGCCTCAATTCTAGCCTTCTCGAATTCTGACGTCGCCTTACCAAAAGACTTTGCAAGTTCGGGGATTTTCTTAGCCCCAAAAATGATAATTAAGCCAATAAGGATGATGATTATTACCTCTACGCTGTTCATAATAGCCATCATAAGCGTGGTTAATTCAAAGATCATTTGTAGCAATAGATATTGATGACATTGATGATTTAAGTGTTAATTTTTGACATGATTTACAAGCGCTTGCCTCAACTTCTCCTTTCTCATAATTGTCATAATCCCTACTAAATATAGAACTATCATAGGCACGACAACAAACCACATAGTAATCCCACTTCCATCTGGCGTTATTATGGCACTGAAAATGACCAAAATAATAATAGCATATCGAAAGTTATGTCTCCAAAATTTAGCATCAATTAATCCAGTCAACGAAATTGCATACATGATAACAGGAAGCTCAAACGCGATTCCAAATGCAAGAAAGAATTGCAGTACGAATGATATAAAATCATTGATATTAAGAAATGTTTCTACACCGATAGCTTGCCCATACTTGTAGAGAAAATTAAGCGCGAAAGGAATTACTGTAATATATGAGAAGGCGATACCGGCCACAAACAAGCAGATTGTGGGAAGAAATACACTTGTTCCTGCTCGTTTCGTTTGTTCCCCAAATGCAGGGGAAATAAAACCATATATTTCTCTGATGATTATTGGCATAGAGCCTATCATACCGATCAACATTGAAACATACATCTGAGCAAAGAAAGCTTGCCCTGGTGCTGTTTGGATGAGCTTTACTCCTGGCGGAAGGAGCGCGGATTGCATAGATGAAGTAATTTGGATAGCAAAGTTATGAAATACGTCTGGATATGGGTAATAGAAAACAAAGTGAACGCCATTAAATTCGAATGGTCGAAATCCAAAGGTCATAGAAAAAATAGTGAGAACTGCGATCGCAATTACGATACGAAGTATTCTGGTACGAAGATCCTCGATATGCTCGCGAATAGTCATCTCTGCTGACATAATGGATCAGAAATACTCTGTATCGTAAGGAAATATAATTGTGTGCACCACGCATATCGCTTATATGGATATTAAAAGTCTAGTTCACAGATAATAGTAGGTTATGAATGGCAGATCACCTCAGTATCGTTGTTATTCAGTGAACCAAACCTGATGCACACATAAGTATAGTTAGTTAAGGTTTAATTTTTTTCATATTGAGGAACTAGCGTTTATTTCTGATGTAATAAACAGCTTGTACCATATTTCTAAACTGAGCAGCTGTAACATCTTGCTCATGTATCTTGTAGCCTCTTCTTTATTTTCATTGATTCTAGCCAATGACTTGTTATACCATTCTTTGTTTATTATTTTATCTTCAAATATTCGTCCTTTGTCTAAATTTGAGGTAACCATTTCCTTTCCAAAACGAGACCAAAACTTAGTTAGATCCATACCAAAACCTATCTTTCTGTTTCTGTCAGTAGAATACCCAGCCGTATTATGCTCAATCATTTCACGTAATTGAATTTTTCCTACGTTGTTTTCAAAATCATATTTTAAAGAGGCAGGAATCTTCATGGCTATGTCAATTATTTGATTGCATAATAGCGGCGCCATACCAGTAATATTAAAATGTTTAAAAAAATTCTCATTAGTAGGTATGAAGTCATACATCAATTTACCATGATAATCCGCGAGGAGAACTTGTTCTAGTGGATCTAAGTTGCTATCAAAATATTTTTTGATTAGCTGGTAAATTGAAGACCATGTAAATTTTATTTTTGTTCCAGCAAACATGTCTTCTTGGTCAGGCACCCAATCGCGCTCGTGACATCGAAGATATGTACGAATCCTGTCTTCGCAAGAAGGACGATTTAATGATCCTATAGTTGCAAGAAACTTTTTGTATCGGAACGTATATCCTGCAAATAGCTCATCACCTCCGTCACCGGTAAATAATACATTTGAGATAGATCTTGCCTTTTCGATGAAATAATATTGGTATACATTCCATCTTGGCTGTTTTGTAATGCTCAGGAGCATAGGTAAATCTTGTAATGGATTCTCTACGTGAATTTCATGAAATCCAGCCCCTTTGCTTTCTGCTAATTGTGCTGCGCGAAGAGCTTCGCTGGAATCCTCATCAAAAGTCACGTTTAAGCATTCTGTATCAATCTGGGGAAACTCTTTGCGAATCAATGAAAATATTACGTTTGAATCAACTCCAGAACTCAGAGCAATTGCAATGCGTTTTTCTTTGGACTCGTCAATTCTGATCTTTATAAGGCGTCTAATTTCATTTTCTAGGTCTTGTGAGGATGGTATATTGTTGCGGTCTTTAGTGATAGTTTGTCTCAGTTGTGATATTTCTTTTGGTGGTATATTTCTAATGCCATCACGATTAATATCTTCGGTCACTAAATCAGAAGATGGGTCATATCTTAACGTCAATATGTTGCCAATATTCACCAACTTGTTTTCTTACCTCATCGTATTTGATGTATTCGTGCTAAAAACAATTGTTACCTTTTTCATATTCTCCATGACATTATATCCAGATAGTAATGTCTAGCTTTAGGTATAAAAATTCATGGTTGTATACCACATTTTATATGACTTCGAGTCACTATATCATCTAAACCAACATTTTCCAAGGAGGCTGCTTACTCATTTTTAGATATAGTTCATAATACACCTGAGATCTGTTTCAACTTCTTTATTTTCATTTCTAATACGCATCTACGAGAATCCAGATTTGGATCCTCCAGAGAGAGGTACGATAATAGAAATTCAGCTGGAATGTATCTAGATTTTAATGACCAAACAATAGCTTGGTAGAGCGACTTCGATTAACCCTTTAAAGCACAAAGATTAGAGATTGTTAAACTGTATTTACGAAACATAAGAGCGCTTGTAAATAATGATGAAGAATACACTCGACAAGCAAGTCGTCGAGCGTACTTTAACGGATGGCAAAAATTATCAAAATTCATTCTTCTTCCTAACTGAATTTATTGCACAGGCATACTAG
>JBAVTY010000227.1:0-10210 GCA_049696495.1 Candidatus Nitrosopolaris sp. | reverse complement strand
CAGAGATTTAGCTCTTAAAAAACTTGCGGAAGAAAAGGATGAAGAAGAAGATGCGCATGCAGAAGAAAAATCAGGATGGAGGAGATTCTTCAAGTAGCAAACTCTGACGGAAAACCAGTTTATGAGTAAGATGATACTACGGAAAGAGAAGACTTCGTTTGTTTATTGTCATCCAACTATGGTCGTGTACTACTCTCTGTGCTGATACTTCTATTTGCTGGAGCACTGTGTTGTCATCAATAATATTTCTTACAACTCTTTGGTCCATAAGTACCGTCGTCATTGCTGGCACCCGATGTAGCATCAGCAGTTAGCCACTATCGTGAATCATTTTATTAAAATATTATAAGTTTAATCTAAAATTGGACAATGATATTGTTTAACTGGGTATTAATCTGTGAAGGACAGATAAGCACAAAAGCTAAATACTTTGTTGCTGAACCCCTTGTATATGTCTTCTTCACAGATGGCTTATTTTGCTAACACATCAGTGTTTCTGTATCAGTTGCATTCTTTGCTAATGGACCATGTTAGGCTATTACTATAATAGTTGATATCGCCACAGAATTGACGTGGGGAGTGTATCTAACGTCCTAAAGAAACATGGTATCGAACCCGGTAAGGAGAAATAACCTGGGTCGGAAACATTACTAGCTAGATGGCAAACTGAAAGAAAATTTGGCTCCTCTACCATCAGGATTATTTTCGCCCCAGATTTTACCACCATGAGCTTCAATGATACCCTTCGATATGAACAAACCCAATCCTGTTCCTTTATAAGATTTTGATGCAAATTTTGTGAATAATCTTGGTAGTAAGCTTTGGTCTATTCCCCGACCAGAGTCCTTTACGCTAACGATAATTGTTTTGTTATTATTATTATTACTAATTTTGTATTTTTGAATACTAATTAGTATAGTCCCTTCTGCAGTAAATTCGATAGCATTACCTAAGAGGTTTAAAATAACCTGCGATATTCTTCCTTTGTCTGCTTTTATTAAAATATCCTGCGGATTGTATGATAGCTTTATGTTTTGGTTCTTAAGGAAGTCTCTGCCCAATGTTATATCATTCATAGCGTTTATCACTACATCATTTAAATTGAAGTCTTCTTTGTTTAGTTCTAGAGATTTGCCTTCGATTTTTGAAACATCTAGAATATCATTTGAAAGCCGTTGTAATCTTTTTGCATTCCTAATGGTGATGTCTAATAATTCCTGTTGTTTGACATCCTTTGTTTGAGATCGGAGAACTTCTGTTATACCAAGTATCGGTTGTATAGGTGTTTTTAATTCATGAGCTGCTATGTTTATGAATTCTTTCTGCATTATATCTTGATACTTTAGTTGTTCATACAGTTCAGTTTGTTTCCATAGATTCTCAAATATTGATACGTAAGATAACACGCCTGGCCTGCTATTAGAGTAAGTTGATAATCCTATTGCTTCATCGAAAGTCCGTTTTGAATCATCTCGTAATTCCATAACCAATGAGACTTTTCTGTCAACTACCAGGATCGTTGCTTTGGTATCTGACATCCTTTCAATATATCTAATATCAATAAGTTCAGGATAATTTTCTATCAATTGTCGTACTACATCTTCAGTTGATTTATGAGAAGGCATCAATATTCTAATTTTTACATTGCGTTCTCTTGCTGCTTCCTTTGAAAACTGTATCACTCCCATCTTCTTTTGTCGAATAAATGCATTAGTAGTAGGAAACATTATGATTATTTCTTTTTCAGCCGTTTTTACAAGATTTAAGTATAGATCCTTTGCTCTAGATGACATTGGAATAACTTCTACATCTGCAGACTCGACACCTCCCTCAATATCTCGTATTCTATCTTCTGCATCTATTCCTTTGGCCCATAGATCTTCAAATATAAAATGGAAATGATTGACATATGCTGGTTCGTTACTAACTAATAGACTCTGAACCATTTTTCCCCCTTCCATCTTTTCTATTGTAGCGGCTATTTCTTTATCGGAAACTCCAAAACTCATCGGTGGTAGATTTTTGACATGTCTTATCCTGATACCGACGTCTAGAAATACTTTGACGAATTTTGAATTATCTTGGGTAATATTACTGATGTATCTAATGCCCTTGTGCTCTCCTTTCTTTTGCTTCTCCAATATTTTTTTCCTTATCTCAAAAAAATGATTGTGGCTATACTGCATTCCTCCGGATGTTAGGCATGTACATAACTCATTTGAATTAGTTATTAGACGAGTGATTTCCTTGATAACATCATCTGGATCTTCTATTACCTTGGTCTGATAATGCGTTGTGATTCCCTCTTTGAGCTCTCCGATTCTTTTTTCAGCAGACATCGACTTGTTCCAAAGTGTTTCAAACACATATTGCTGATGTTCTATAATTTCCCTGACACTACTATAGATAATAAGAGCGGCCAGCTTTGTTTCCTCATGTGAGGTTGCTGGAGCAAGATATTCTATCTCACTTACCATAAAGTTGCCTTTGATCCCATCGAGATGCCGAACCTCATCTACAATCGACATCAACTCTTTGCAATAGGAAATGTTAGCATCTGTGATTTCGGTAAGGTACCTCATTTTCACTCCTCTACTTTTGGCATCAACAAAGGATCTCTTTATCGATTCGATCCCAATAGCCAATGATGGTCTTGTGTGGTCCATGCAGGTATCAATTTGGCGTTTAGTTTTAAAGAAAAATTGCAATTCTTCACTGATAACTTTCTCGGTACCATACAATACCTCCGTCCTTTCAGAAAGGCCATTAAGCGGCAAAGGAAATAGCCATCGTTATAGTTAACAGGGTTCGGATTATTAAACATTAGAAAGTGTCAATCTAATTCTAAGTTGGGCCTTAAATTCGTGTCAAATTTGATTCGGACACCTATAGCTCCAGCTCCCTCAAATACGTTTCCAAATCTGATCTAATAGTTAGTCTAGTATCATTAATAGTATCATTAAGAATCCCTTTTGTCTTTTCGGCGTTCAAACATTTTGGCACAGGTGAACTTGGTATGGGAAATGACGCTTATCATTGATTAGCGTAGACGCTACAGTAGCTTTGATTTTCTTAAAAAAGATCCACCTACAGAGTTACAGCTCACGAGCTAGCTCTTATTGGAATGAAGTCGCTTCAAAGTGTTACTGTATGTTTATTTCACACCTAATCTATTTCGACCTTTTTCTTTTATATAAATCAGAGACTCTATCCCGTTCCAGCTCTACGAAAACCTTAGCAGGATTAACATATGGAATAGCTTGTTTTACCTTCTTTTCGATGTTATCTATTACTGTTTCTATCTTGTCTGTGTCCAAACCATCAACCAGGTTTACTTCGATTGTAACTAAAACATCCTTTGGGGCAAGATGCATAGTGCGAATTGTTATTATTCTGTTGACTTCAGGTATTTCTTTGATTAGCCTAACAATGCTTTTGTATTCTTGTCTTGATATCGCTTCTCCTATAAGTAATCCTTCATTCTCTCTAGCTAAGAAGAATGCAAATGCCATCAGAATAGCCCCTATTAAAAGTGAACTTATAGAATCATAAATAGTATTTCCAGTTTGGTTGAAAAGAAAGATACCTATGCCGGCAATTGCTATGCCAAGCAATGCTGCTGAATCTTCAACCATGATTGTCATTATGGAAGGGTCTTTACTTTCTTGAAATTCATCAAGTAATGTACTGAGGCGAAATTTCTCTCCTCTGGCTTCAATGGATCGCTTTGATAATTCTAGAACAACTCTTAATGCATTTGCTTGCAGAATTCTTAAGGCTGATCACTAGAACGGCTGATTTGTATATCGACGATCTTGAATTTACCCAAGACGCTATTACATGTAATTTCACAATGGAAGGTGATTATCAAGGAATAGCTTATTTGAAGCGCAACAATGAGAATACCGGTGTTATTTTATCTATTGAGAGGCCTAACAAAGATCTAACGTCTAGCGTACAACGTCTAGCTTACAATTTGATCATTAAAAATCAGCAGAATAGGATTCACCTATACTTCAAAGATAACCATGGTACGAGGCGGCATTCCAATAAACTGATTCAATAGTTTAACCTTCGGTTGACTACAATTTGCTTTCAAATAATCTTGCTACTTAATTTTTGGTTTTTTCAATATTTTCCTACCTTGTTGAAGCATTATTGAAAACCATGTTATGCGTAACCTGTAAATGCCTTGAAGCCTGAATTTAGGTCTAAACTTGTATGAATCATGTTTGTACCAGAAAAAGATACGAGGTCTGTCCCAGTATTAGCTTTGTTTCAAGACCTCCATTAACTTAAGTGGGTCTTTCAATAGGTCACGGATTTCTTTTTGTGACTGTTGCATTGACATCATTTGCAGCTTCATATTCTGAATTTCGTTATCCTTCCGCTCTTTCTCCTCAACTGTCTCAGAGTATGCATCATATGTTAACACCATTCTACACTTAGCACAGAACTTGCTGTCCGGTTTGTTTGGTTCGTTGCAGTTAGGACATTGCTTGGGTTTCAGAGTGTCTGTAGTATGATTACTTTCTGGCAGTATGCCATATGCTTCCAACAAGCTATGTGAGCTTTCATTCCCAAACCAGTGTTCATATTTCAAGTTCATTTGTGATCTTCCAGACCAACCAGCGTGCATTTTTAAGATCGGCTTTTTTAAAATCCGTGCTTTTTCGGTTAATGCAGAGTGACGCCGGATATACGGATTAGAAGTGCATATAAACAGTTGAATACAATATACTTAATAAGGAGATTCATAATATTAATTACAATAGAATTGAAATCTGCGTCAACACAAAAAACAAATACAAACACATTAGGGAAATCTTTCTACAATGAAAATTCAGTGGTATCCAAATACCTCAATAGTGTAGCTGTGATGAATGGGTCAACTGCAGTCAAATATCGTGAAAGATTAAAGAAATTTGAAGTGTTTCTATCTGAACATTACGGTTCAGGTATAGACGAAATTATTAAACGAATTATGGCAGGTAACGTAGATGCGTATAATGTACTTGGCAATTATATTCGATATCTAATTGAAACCAATAACAATGGTGGCGTTTCTCCAATTACCTTGAAAAACTACGTGATAACAATAAAGAACTTTCTTGAGTATTCTGATATTGATATTAGTCCTAGAAAGTTCAAATTAAAGGTAAGGCTACCCAAGGTTGTTACAAAAAATAAAGAAACATTATCCAAAGAAGATGTCGTCGATATTTTGAATGCATGTTCAGATATTCGATTAAAGACCTATGTTATGTTATTAGCAGCAGGAGGATTTAGGGCTGTAGAGGCACTGTCTATACGTATTAAAGACTTAGATCTTGAATCCAAACCGGCACGAGTTTTTGTAAGAGGAGAATATACTAAAACTAAAACAGATAGAGTTGTATTTCTAACAGAAGAGGCGGCTCAACAGTTAACATCTTGGCTAGCTTACAAGTATAGAAAGAGAAGAGTGTGTTATAAAGCCGAGAAGGAAAACAAAAATAGTGAAAAAACAATCAGTGAATATAGGACCCCTGACCGAAAAGAGAATGACCTCATATTCGCTGTATACCAAAATACAAGAATGCCGAATCCTGACGGAATATATGATGATATAGCCAAGTCCTTTGCAAAAACCTTAGATAGAATGGGTAAAGGAGAAAGAGAAGATGGGAATGAACGAAGAAGGCAGATAACTTTTCATTCATTTAGACGATTTGTTAAGACTACTATATCTGATCTTGGTTATGTGGACTATTCGGAATATTTTATAGGACATTCTGGCTCTACTTATTGGCGTAAGAAAGATACAGAGAAAGCAGAGATATTTCGCAAGATTGAATCTTATTTGACATTCTTGAATGTTCGCCAATTGGAAAGACAAGGGGCAGATATACAGAGCAAGGTAGAAGAATTAGAACGACTAAACCAATCAATGAGAGATCGTGACAAAATGAAAGATGACGCTATAGCGCATTTATCAGATCAGCTTATCGCGTTAACAACTAGATTAGATTCAATCGAAAGACTACAGCAATAGAATAACTTGTACATGACCAATTGCTTACCCATAGTTAGCTAGTTGTCCTCACTGATCATTAGTCTTTTTTTTTAGAATATCTCTGGTTGTTCTGCCTCTGGATGCTCTGAATCTATGTGCGCTGCGAGGGATTGTGCTGTTGAGAAAGTATGCCCACAAATCTTACACACATATTCCTCGGCCTCATCTATTAGACGGACATATCTATTATATTATATGTTAGACATTCTAATTACCTTTTGTGTAATAATATGCAATAATATGTAAACTTTGTAATAGTAGTAGACGGCACCAAATACTATCACTATACTGCACATATCATAACAAAATGATCTTATTTAAAATACAAGTCACGGCAAGTCATCTTAGACCTAATAATATAGAAAGTTGTAAACGTAAAACGAAAGCCTGATTCATTAGTGCCATCTATCTGCGTCATCAAATTCTGAATTTGCTGTACTAAGTTCTTAAAACAATCAGTCGCTAACGCGGGAATTGCAAGGAATATTCCCTCGTAATCTGATACGCGGGAATTGCAAGGAATATTCCAGGCCTCGAATCATATCGACATGAATACCAGATACGACTAGGGGTAGAATATACAGGTAGCTTGGTTATACAGGGAACACCGACGATCAACTTTCCTAAATCGTCCTCACGAGAATTGCATTTTTTGTTTACCTTTCCTGAATCAAAATTTGCGTACATTATTAGTAATGCTGGTACCTGGAACTGGTATGACGACGACAGCTTTGTTAATAGAATTGGAGAAATCTCGCTTATACTTAAGATTCCTGGAACATACGATATTCATCTAACATTAGGTCATGATCATAAAGTACATAGATATCAACTTGAACTAAAAAAACATGATGACATTTCAATTAAGCCGGTTAGATTTTCGCCGTCTTCGTGACCCTACAGTTAACACCCTTTTGTAGGACCCTATGACACGACGGATCTATGTACAAACATGCAGCAAAAAATATAGCTTCCGCTAACTAATAAAACAGAAATGGCTAACAACAATCTCGAAATTCCTCCGAATGCAACAATAAGGCAAGAGTACGTCAAGTGTGGTAATCCTGATTGTCAAAATTCACATGGCCCATATCTCTATGCGTATCGTAAACAAGATAAGAAATTAAACAAAAAATATGTAGGCAAAAACTTCGATGATTTTAGACTTAGAAAGATAGCCAAGGAAATGAAAGTTAGACCAAGCCAATTAGTCAAATTGAAGTTTATACAGCAAGAGGCATCCAAAGATAATGTACTGGCCAAACAATACCTCGAGAAATTAAGAAAGGAAGAGGTTAGTATCGATTGGGCTCACCGAGTATTAATCAGCAGTATTAGTCAGCAGAGAATGTTAAAGATGATGGCAATCGCAGATGATAAAGATTTCGCCTATGATAAGGAAATTGAACTGGTCAGGTTCGTCGCTTCAGAGATGCAAAACGAAGAGAATATTTTGTTGAATTAGCCGTAGAATAGCATGGTAGATTAAATTAGGGCCAATAACCACAATGGGTATCGACATGACCCCAGTCCAGTTTGTATTTTTCAACTTGTTTTGCCGCACCTTGGGTCCAATCTGGATTACCAAAGACACGATAGCAAACAATCAGGCAACCACAGGTGAGATTAAGTGGCACTAAGAGACTGGCTAGAGTCCAAGTGGACGTTAAGATGGGTAAGGAGTGGAGGTAAGGCGATATTCTACATCATAGGTGGCGCAATAGGAATAGGTGCTCTCATCTGGTACAGTTCAACTAAGAACGCAAACCCACTTTGGATCTTGGCATGTATGATTCTGTATTTAGGTCCACTCACATGGTATTCGGCTGCACGTAAAACTAAAGACGCTGTAAAATAAAATTGACGAAATAAAAGATGAAAAGAACTATTCTAGCAAATCTGAAGTGATTAGAGACGCGATTAGAACATTTTTATCTGAATATGAGATATCAAAGTTTGAAAAAGGAAACCTAACTGCTACTATTACTGCAATGTATCAAGAGTGGTCCACATCTTGATGACGCGCTCTTACATTTGAGGCACGAATACGACGATATTGTAGAAGGTAATCTACATTTGCATATTGGAGGAGGAGATAACTGTGCAGAGATATTCGTGACTGGAGGCAATGCCGAAAGGGTATCCGATTTTATTGGCAATTCATGGCAATTAGGGGAATAGAGCAAGTCAAGTATTCAATTCTTCCGTTATCAGGGACCACGACTGTTATCTCTTCCACTCGTGTAAATGCGATTAAAGATTAGTCATGAAGTCATGGGTGGCTGCATTCTTCCTGTCTATCCATCCATCCTTTCTCTAAGAGACTACAGCTAGATATTGCACTATGTAGAATATTAGGCTTTGATGTTTCAGGCGAAACGCTACGCGAAATTTATACAGCAATAGTTAACGAAACGATAATAACAAGAGGTCTTAGACAAGACTAGCCATTGATCCTACAGTTAACATATCTATAGAATTCGAGCCAGAAATATCGTCAGTTATGCTTATAGTTTTGGGCAATGTCAGCTCCAACCCATAGCATTAAAGGCGTGACATAGGTGAAGCCATTACAGATTTCTTTCTAGCATATCTGTCAACAATGTCTTCTGGAGTCTGACCATTGAAAAGGGTCTTGCATAGTCCACGAAGATACTTCATTATACCCCAGGTTCCTGCTTTGATCAACAGTGCCATGAATATTTTCATTGCCGGACCGTATGTTTTATTTCTAATAATTATCGGAATGATATCGTTTATAACCCATAAGTTGTGCTGCCAACATTTCCAGAATAGCGTGAACTGCGCCTCGTTGAGATTGCCAAAGTGCATAGAATTCTTCTCTGAAAAATCCTGATAGAGTAAAGGTGCTACCAATCCTCTCATATTTATCTGCCGAAAGTCCTCTATCAAGTCAATTGTATATTGGGTTTCATCAACTGTCTCATCTGGCCAACCTATGATGAGAGTCAATGCAGGAAACCAGTGATTCTGATTTAGGATTCTTGCTCCTTCTCTCACTACTGCTCCCCATTCTTCTGGCCTATACGGCTTCGTCTTGATTCCGAGGTGTTTTTTGACCATTCTCGGTGCTACAGTTTCAACTCCTAGATTCGTTGCAAGCCATCTTCCATTGTTGTCCATATTATTAATCTGAGAAAGTTTCTTTATAAGATCTGGCGATGACGCCACTGCAGATAAAGTCATGTGAGTGGTTCCAATAAAATTTGCACCTACTTCTTTCAACCCCTTCCACAGACCTAAAATTGCATCCGCGTTGGGGATAAAATCTCGGTTATCACATCCGTAAAGAAGCATTTCATCCGACTGAAGCCAAATAGAATCAAAACCGTATTTCAGATTTATTTTGGCTTCCGTCTGTAGTCTTTCAAGTGGGATGTCTTTTTTAGAACGCTTGTTGACGTCGCAGAAATCGCAGCCTCTTCCACAACCGCGCATAGCTTCTATCAATGAGTTTATAGTTGGGCCGCGTATCATAGGAATGTTTTCAATATTTCTAACAAATGTGTGTAGTAATTCTGGCGCATCACCTGTCTCGAGATCACGGAAGAGATCAAGTGCAAGTTCGTCCGCTTCGCCTATAACCACTGTATCAATACCGTGGATTTTCATTCTGTCGGGCTTCGCAAGTTCCCATGCACCGTTTCCACCTACTACCACTTTAAAGTTGTACTTCTTTTTTAGTTGAATAATCGATGCACACATCTTTTTGAATTTCATGGCAACATAGGACAGCTTTTCTGGTGACATTGTAGTTGTGACTGGAGCCATTCCAAGGGGATCCATGACATTCATTCCGACAACTTTAGTCGCAGGTCCAATACATTTATCAAGCATTTCTGGGTGTGCAAGGAAGACGTCTTCGCGGCAGTATTCTTTTAAGAGAGAACCTTCGATCCTTCGTAGACCACATTGTGCAACCTTTACCTCACCAGTATTCTTATCTGTTTCAACGCTTGGACAAAATAACCTGTCAAAAACAAATTCTGGAATCAATTCATAAGGTCCGCAAGCAATGAAGCCGTAAAGAAAATTTCCTCTATAATTTGTCATTAAACTTCTATCTGCTGTTAATACTATCCGCTTACCTGCAACCATCTTGTCTTTTATCCTCCACCCCCCTTAGGTATAAAT